>JAJYAH010000046.1 GCA_021779635.1 Pseudomonadota bacterium
GCGCATCGGCCCTGGCTCCGGCGGCGCAAGCCGAAGACTTTCTGTCGGCGCTGTTCGGCGCCTTCGGTGCACGACCGCAGGCTCCTGCCGTCCCCCTGTCGTTCGCGAACGAGGGCGACACCCGGGCTCCGCAGAGCGGAGTCCATTCACGATCGGGCTATTCCGGCGGCTCGCAGGCCTATTGCGTGCGCACATGCGACGGGCGCTATTTCCCCATCAGCGGATCCAGCGGCCAGAGCCGCGCCGCATCGTGCAACGATTTCTGCCCGGCCAGCGAAACAAAAGTCGTCTACGGCAGCAATATCGATAATGCAGCAACCGAGAGCGGAAAGCCCTATTCGGAGCTGCCGAACGCCTTTCGCTACCGCAACGAGCTGGTTGCGGGATGCACCTGCAACGGCAAGGACCAGATCGGCCTCGCGCCTGTCAAAATCGAGAACGATCCCACGCTTCGCAAGGGCGATCTCGTTGCCGGGGCTGACGGGCTGATGGTCGCCGGCCGCGTCGCCGACAAACGCGGTGCGTCGCTGAATTTCTCGCCCGCTTCGGAATCGTTGCGTGCACGTGTGCCGGTAGTGGCGTCTGAATAATCCAGCGGAGATCGAGGGCCGTTCCGTTCCGATTGAACGGAGGAGAAGTTTTGCCTTTTTATTCGCAGCGTTTCTTCATGCGACCCGGTGGCCACTCCCGCATCAAGTGTGGGGCATGCTTTCGCCGGAAAGCGCCTGGATTCCGATGGCCGCCAAGTGTCGGTTCCGGAACCGGCTGCTTGCGCAGGCGTTGGGATCGGCAGAACGGCCAGCGGACTATCTCCGTCGGCGATGCCCAAGGGGAATTCAAAAATGCTTATCAGCGCGCTGGTCACATTTCTCGTCGTTATCCTTATTCTCTATCTGATCAATATGCTGCCGCTCGACGGCCGCGCCAAGCAAATCGCGCGCGTCGTAGTGATCGTGCTCGGTGTGATTTCGCTGCTGAAATACATTGCGGTTTTCTAGAGCATGATGAGTGCCTCAACAAAAAGCCCCGGCGATTTTGCCGGGGCTTTCGATTGTCCGACGTAGTTCAACGTCCCGAACCCGTCATCGATATTCCTGCGGGCAGTCAGCCGGCTGCCTTGGCTTCCCGGCGCCGCGCGGTCAGGATGAACTCGGTGTAGCCGTTTGGCTGCTCGCGTCCCCTAAAGATGAGATCGCAGGCCGCCTTGAAAGCGACGCCATCGAAACCGGGCGCCATCGGCCGGTACAGCGGGTCGCCTTTATTCTGCCCATCGACAACGATCGCCATGCGCTTCAGCGCCTCCATCACCTGCTCCTTGGTGATGACGCCCTGATGCAGCCAGTTCGCCAGATGCTGGCTCGAGATCCGCAAGGTGGCGCGGTCTTCCATCAAGCCAACGTCGTGGATGTCGGGCACCTTCGAACAGCCGACGCCCTGATCGATCCATCGCACTACATAGCCCAGAATGCCCTGGCAATTGTTATCGATTTCCTGCTTCACGTCGTCGGGGGCCCAGTTCGATTGCGATACCGGGATGGTGAGAATGTCAGACAGTTTGGCGCGCGGGCCGGCCTTTGCCAGTTCCTGCTGGCGCGCCTGCACATTGACCCGATGATAGTGCAATGCGTGCAGCGTGGCCGCGGTCGGCGAGGGCACCCACGCGGTGGTGGCGCCGGCTTGCGGGTGCGCGATCTTCTGCGCCAGCATGTCCGCCATCTTGTCGGGGGCGGCCCACATGCCCTTGCCGATCTGGGCATGGCCGGGCAGACCGTCGATCAGGCCGACATCGACGTTCCAGTCTTCATAGGCCTTGATCCAGGGCTGCGCCTTCATGTCGTTCTTGCGGATCATCGGGCCGGCTTCCATCGAGGTATGGATCTCGTCGCCGGTGCGATCGAGGAAGCCGGTGTTGATGAACACGATGCGCCTTGATGCATTCTGGATGCAGGCCTTGAGGTTGACCGTGGTGCGGCGCTCCTCGTCCATGATGCCGACCTTCAGGGTATTTTCCGGCAGCGACAGCATCTTCTCGACCCGGCCGAACAGCTCGCAGGTCAGCGCGACCTCATCAGGGCCGTGCATCTTCGGCTTGACGATATAGACCGAGCCGGTCCGGCTGTTGCGGGTTTTCGACGTGCCCTTGAGATCGTGGATCGCAAGCAGGCCGGCGACGGCGGCGTCGAGGATGCCTTCCGGGATTTCTTTGCCGCTGGGGTCGAGCACGGCGTCGGTGAACATGTGGTGGCCGACATTGCGCATCAGCAACAGGCTGCGGCCGTGCAGCTTGAGCTCTTTGCCGTCCGGCGTTTGGTAGATGCGGTCGGGATTGAGCGCGCGCGTAAGTGTCTTGCCGCCCTTCTCGAAGTCGGCCGATAGCGTGCCGTTCATCAGACCGAGCGTATTGCGGTAGATCAACACCTTGTCTTCGGCATCAACCGCCGCGACGCTGTCTTCCATGTCGAGAATGGTGCTGACCGCCGATTCCAGGATCATGTCGGCGACGCCGGCCGGATCGTCCTTGCCGATGCTGTGGCTGCGATCGATTTTGATCTCGATATGCATGCCGTTGTTGACCAGCAGGATCGCGGTCGGGGCGGCGGGATCGCCCCGATAGCCGGCGAACTGCTCGTTTGATTTCAGCGCGGTGGCATTGCCGCTCTTGAGCTTGGCGGCGAGCTTGCCTGACATGACGCCGTAGGAGGTCACGTCGGTGTGGCTTCCGGTCGCCAGCGGCGCGGCAGCATCCAGAAAGGCCTTTGCTTTCGCGATCACCTTGTCGCCGCGGGTCTTGTTGTAACCCTTGCCGCCTTCGCCGGCTTCGTGCGGGATTGCGTCGGTGCCATAAAATGCGTCGTAAAGGCTGCCCCAGCGCGCATTGGCGGCATTCAGGGCGTAGCGCGCATTGGTGAGCGGCACCACCAGCTGCGGTCCGCAGATCTTGCCGATTTCGTCATCGACGTTCGCGGTCTCGACCTTGTGGGTTGCCGGCTCCGGCAGCAAATAGCCGATCTCCCTCAAAAACGCCGTGTACGCATTCATGTCGAACGGCTTGCCCTTGTGGGCGCGGTGCCAGCCGTCGATTTTCGCCTGCAAGGCGTCGCGCACCGCGAGCAGGTCGCGATTTTTGGGCGCGAGATCGCGAATGACGGCGGCAAGCCCGGCCCAGAATGCGTCGGGCGAAATCCCGGTCTTGGGGGTCGCTTCCTTGGCTATGAAATCGAACAGGATGGGAGCGATCTTCAGTCCGTGGGCGTCGATACGATTCATGATAAAACTCTCGCGGGAAGCGGCGGTTACACGGTGTTTTCGGGCAAAAACAAAAGAGCGCCGCGAGGGGCGGCGTTCAGCCCCCTTTTAGCGCCAAAGCCGGGCCCCTGAGAAGGCCTTTCGCAGGCCCGGATTGCGCAAAACAACGCCCGACCGCAGGCCTGGGGCCCTTTTCGGTTCCGATCGATCGGAAGTAACGGCCCTCTAGATATTGGCGCCGAGGTCGACGAGTTCGTCGAACAGAATGCCGCTTGCCGCCAGCATCCGCTCGATCTCGTCGGTCGCCTCGGTGACCGGGCGCGTCGAGGTGTCGATCGTCAATTCGCATTCGGTCGGCGGCTGGTAGTCGTTGCCGATGCCGGTGAATGCGTGCAGCGCCCCGGCCCGCGCCTTGGCGTAATGGCCCTTGGGATCGCGGCTCTCGCACACTTCGGCGGGCGTCGCGACATAGATTTCGCGGAACGCCGTGTCGGCGATGCGGCGCGCCGCGGCGCGGTCCTCGCGCGAGGGCGAGACCGCGGCGACGATGGCGATGTGGCCATTGCGCGCCAGATGAACCGCAACTTCGGCCAGCCGTCGAATGTTTTCGCTGCGGTGCTGTGCGGAGAATCCGAGATCGCTGTTGAGGCCGGCGCGCAGCGTATCGCCGTCCAGCAACACCGGCGAACCGCCATTGTTGAACAGCCGGCGTTCCAGCGCGCGCGCCAGCGTCGATTTTCCGGAGCCCGGCAGGCCCGTCAGCCAGATCACCGCGCCGCTGTGGCGGTAGCGCGCCGAACGTTCGTCGGGGCGCAATGCGGATTCCACCGGCACGATGTCGATCGGAAGCGCGCGTTGTCCGGCGTCGACCGACAGCACCAGTCCGCCGCCGGCAATGCGGCCGTTGACCTCGATCACCAGACGCCCGGTGCGCGGATTGTCGATGTAGGAATCGGCCGCCAGCGACTGGGCCAGCGAAATGTCGATCTCGCCGACATGGTTGCGCGCGATTGACTTCGTCTCCACGCTCGAAAGTTCGCCGGGATCGACGGCTTTCTCGATCGCGACCACGGTGGCGCGGGTTTCCTTGGTGCCGAGGCGAACCAGAATGGAAGCGTCGGTCGCCAGCGGCTTGTCGTGCAGCCAGAAAATGCGCGCGCGGATCCGGCGCGTATCGCGCGGGCTGCTTCCGGCATGGGCAATCACATCGCCGCGTTCGAGGAACAGCTCGCGGTCGAGCGTGATGCCGACCGACCGACCCGCGGTTTGGGGCTCATTGAGCGGAGTGGCCGGCCAGCCCTCGACGGTTCGGATCTTGGCGATCTTGCCCGCGGGCATGATGACGATCTCGTCGCCGGCGGCAAGGCCGCCGGATTCGATGCGGCCTGCGACAATGCGGCGGTCGTCGAATTTGTAGATCGCCTGCACCGGCAACCGCAGCGCAAGCTGTTCCAGCGGCCGGGCCGGCTCCAGCGCATCGAGCGCCTCGACCACGGTCGGGCCGCCATACCACTGGATTTTCGGCGTGCGCGCGGCAACCCCGTCGCCATCGCGCGCCGAAATCGGGATCACCGCCGCCGGGGTGACGCCGAGGCCGGTCAGATGCGCGGAAATCTCGTCGCTGATTTCGTTGAATCGCGCGGTGCTGAAATCGACCCGGTCCATCTTGTTGACGACAACGGCGACCTGTTTGACGCCAAGAAGATGCAGCAGATAGCCGTGACGCCGGGTCTGGTCGCGCACGCCCTCCAGCGCATCGATGATCAGCACCGCGCCATCCGCCTGCGAGGCGCCGGTGATCATGTTGCGCAGGAACTCGGCGTGGCCCGGCGCGTCGATCAGCACGACGTCGCGGGACCGGGTACGGAAGCGAATCTGTGTGGTGTCGATGGTGATGCCCTGGTCGCGTTCGGTCTGCAGTGCGTCGAGCAGGAACGACCATTCGAACGGCATGCCGCGCCGCGCGCTGACGGCTTTGAGCATTTCCAGCTTGCCCTCGGGCAGGCTGCCGGTCTCGTGCAGCAGGCGCCCGACCAGGGTGGACTTGCCGTGATCGACGTGGCCGACGATGACGATGCGAACCTGCGGACGCGTGGTGCCGTTGGGCGTCGCTGATATCGCTGTGGGGACAATCATGTTCATCGAAGCACTCAACTCAGGATTCGTTAGAGATAGCCGGCGACGCGCAGCCGCTCGAAGGCGTCTTCGGTTTCATGATCGAGCGCGCGCCCGGAGCGCTCCGGCACCTTGGTGCTGTCAAGCTCGATCAGGATCTCCTCGATATTCGATGCGGTCGATGGCACTGGATGGGTGATGTCGGCGTCGCCCAGCGAGCGGTAGCGCTTGCCGTTGCGCGTCAGATAGAGCGGGATGATCGGGATGTTTTCGCGCTTGGTGTAGGCCCAGATGTCGGCTTCGGTCCAATGCAGGATCGGATGAATGCGCAAGTGCGCGCCGGGCGGTGGCGAGGCGTTGAACTGGTCCCAGAATTCCGGCGGCTGGTCGCGCACGTCCCATCCGCCCTCGGTGCCGCGCGGCGAGAACACACGCTCCTTGGCGCGGGTGGCCTCTTCGTCGCGGCGAATGCCGGCGATCAATCCGTCGAAACCATATTTGGCGAGCGCCAGTTTCAATCCTTCGGTCTTGCGCGCCGCGGACCGGGCGGCCGGCGGCAAGGTCGGATCAACGCTCTCCAGCGGCGGGCAGGGTTCGATCTTCAGATCGAGCTCCCATTCCTTGCCGTAGCGATCGCGGAACGCATACATCTCCGGAAACTTCTTGCCGGTATCGACATGCAAGGCAGGGAACGGCACGCGGCCGAAGAAAGCCTTGCGCGCCAGCCAGATCATCACATTGGAATCCTTGCCGAGCGACCACAACAGCGCCAGCTTCTTCAGCCGCGCGAAGGCTTCCCTGAAGATGTAGATGCTCTGGGCCTCAAGGGCGTCCAAATGATCCATGGCGGGACCTGTCGGGGGCACAAGGGAAAGACTATCAGCCGGTATTTGCTCGGCCGTGAATCCGCCGGTCGGAGCCGCGCGACGCAACTGGTCTATAGCTTGGTCGTTGTCGGGAAGATGCATCTCTGGCCCTTGGCCTTTGAAGGTGAAAATTCTATAGTTGCAACGCAATAGAGAAGAAACAATTTTCTCTTTGCGCGCGCTGAATGAGACATATATAGAAAATAATTCCAGTCAACCCCGTAAGTTGGGGAAGCGAGCATCGTATGCGATTTCTGCCGGTATTTCTCGATCTGCAAACCGGTCCTGTGCTGCTCGTCGGAGCCGGCGATCTGGCGCGGGCGAAATTGCGCCTGCTGGCCGCGGCCGGCGCGCGCGTTCGCTGGTTCGCGACCGATGGCCGTCATGATGTCGCTGGATTAGAGCCCGCCGACGCGGCCCGGATCGAGTTTGCCGAAGGCGATCCGTTGGCGGCCGATCTCGGCGGTGTGATTGCGATCTTTTGCGCAGGCGCCGGCGACATTGGAATTGCGATGTCGTTGCGGGCAAAGGCGGTCGGCCTGCCGGTCAATGTGATGGACGACCTGACGCATTCGACCTTCATCTTTCCTGCGATCGTCGACCGCGGTGACGTGGTGGTGGCGGTCGGCACCGGCGGAGCGTCGCCGGTGGTGGCGCGCCGCGTGCGCGAGCGCATCGAAGCGATGCTGCCGGCACGGATCGGCGATCTCGCGACCTTCATCGGCCGCTGGCGCAAACAGCTCCACAGCCGCATTGCCGAGATGCCATTGCGCCGTCGCTTCTGGGAGCGCGTGATCGATGGTCCGATCGGCGCGCTGGTGCTTGCCGGGCGCAGCGACGAAGCCGACACCGCACTGAAGAATATTCCCGATCCATCCGCTTTCGCCGGCGCGCAGGCGTCAGGCCAGGTGGAGGGCCGGGTGACGCTGGTCGGCGCCGGTCCGGGCGATCCGGATTTGCTGACCGTCAAGGCGTTGCGCGCCCTGCAGGACGCCGACGTGGTGTTTTACGATGAACTGGTCTCGCCTGAAATTCTCGATCGCGCGCGCCGCGATGCGTCGCGGGTGCCGGTCGGCCGCCGCGTCGGGAAGCCCGGCATGGGCCAGCGGGTGATCAACCGGCTTTTGATCGAAGCGGCGAGGTCAGGACAGCGCGCGGTACGTCTCAAGGGCGGCGATCCCTTTGTGTTTGGCCGCGGCGGCGAGGAAGTCGAAGCGCTGCGCGAGGCCGGCATTGCCTATTCGATCGTGCCGGGAATTAGCGCCGGGCTTGGCGCCGCCGCGCAATTCGAGGTGCCGCTGACTTTCCGGCATGAGGCGCTGCGCATCACGTTCCTCACCGCGCACAAGGCCAAGGACACGGAGGCCGTCGATTGGTCGACGCTGACGGACGAGAAGATGACGGTGGTGGTCTATATGGGAATGACCGCGGCGCCGTCGGTGCGAGCCGGCCTGTTGGCGGCCGGGCGCTCGCCGCAAACGCCGGTCGGGGTATTCGCGCGGGTGACGCGGCCCGACGCCCGGGCGGTGGTCGGAACCCTCGATGAATTGCCGGCGCTGATCGGCCAGGTCGATGGCGGTCCTGCGATCCTCGTGATCGGCGACGTCGTCGCGCATTCCGCGCCATGGCGCCATTCGAACCTCAATCACGTCATCACCGGAATTTTGGAAGCTGCCGAATGACCTCCCCGCTCGAACAGAAAAAAATCAGGATCACCGGCCCGTCCATGGTGACGGCCAACCGCACCTGGGACGGTGTTGTGATCTACCGCACTGCCCAGCAGGGCTGGTCGGCAGATTTGTCGGACGCGGCAATCGTCCGCACCTCCGATGAAGCGCGGGCGTTGCTCAGCGAAGCGGAGGCCGACGATGTCGGCGCGGTCGGCGCCTATATCGCTCCGGTCGAAGTCAAGGATACCGGGGCGATCAAGCCCGGCAATTTGCGCGAACATATCCGGTCGGAAGGCGTCACCATCGATCTTCCGGTCCCGGCATAAGGCTATCGGCTCATGTATGCATATGACGAACTCGACCGCACGCTCATCAACGAACGTGTTTCAGAATTTCGCGACCAGGTGAAACGCCGGCTGTCCGGCGAACTCACCGAAGACGAATTCAAGATGTTGCGGCTGCAGAACGGCGTTTATCTGCAACTGCACGCCTACATGTTTCGCGTAGCGATTCCCTACGGAACGCTGTCGTCGGAGCAATTGCGGCGGCTGGCGCATGTGGCGCGCCGCTACGATCGCGGCTACGGGCACTTCACCACGCGACAGAATATCCAGTACAACTGGATCAAGCTCGCTGAATTGCCGGATGCGCTGTCGGATCTCGCCGAGGTCGGTATCCATGCCATGCAGACGTCAGGCAACAACACCCGTAACGTCACCTCGGACCAATGGGCAGGTGTGGCGCCCGGCGAGGTCGAGGATCCCCGGATCTGGTCGGAGCTGTTGCGCCAATACACCACGCTGCATCCGGAGTTCTCGTTCCTGCCGCGCAAGTTCAAATTCGCGATTACCGCCTCGGAGCACGATCGCGCCGCGATCAAGGTTCACGATATCGGCCTGCGCCTGCACAAGAACGCCGAAGGCGAGACCGGATTCGAGGTGCTGGTCGGCGGCGGGCTTGGCCGCACGCCGTTCATCGCCAAGACCATCAAGTCGTTCGTGCCGGGCCGTGATCTGTTGAGCTATGTCGAAGCCATTCTGCGCGTCTACAATCAGTATGGCCGCCGCGACAACATCTACAAGGCCCGCATCAAGATCCTGGTGCACGAGCTCGGCATCGAGAAATTCGCGCAGGAAGTCGAGGACGAATGGCTGCAGATGGGCGACAGCGCGCTGACGCTGGACGACGCCGTGGTCGAGGAAATCCGTTCGCGCTTCACCTATCCGACTTATGAAAAACTGCCGCATATGCCGGACGAATTGAAGAAGGCGGCGCACGATCCGCATTTCGAGACGTGGCGCAAGAATTCGGTCGCGCCTCACAAGGTGCCGGGCTATGCGATCGTGACGCTGTCGCTGAAGCCGGTGGGCGGGCCGCCAGGCGATGCCACCGCCGAGCAGATGGACGCGATTGCCGACCTCGCCGACAAATATTCCTTCGGTGAAATTCGCGTCGGCCATGAACAGAACCTGGCGCTGCCCCATGTCGCAAGACGCGACCTGCCGGCGCTGTGGCGGGCGCTTGACAAGATCGGCGTCGCGACGCCGAACATCAATCTGGTCTCCGACATCATCGCCTGCCCGGGGCTGGACTATTGTTCGCTCGCCAATGCGCGCTCGATCCCGATCGCGCAGGAGCTGACGCGGCGCTTCGCCAATCACGACACCGCCAACCTGATTGGACGGCTGCACGTCAATATTTCCGGCTGCATCAATGCCTGCGGCCATCATCATGTCGGCCACATCGGCATTCTCGGCGTCGAGAAGAACGGCGAGGAATTCTACCAGATCACGATCGGCGGCCGGGCCGACGAGAATGCCGTGGTCGGCACCTTGATCGGCCCCGCCGTGCCCTATGGCGAGGTCGCCGACGTGGTCGAGGACATTGTCGAGGCCTATCTGGCGCTTCGGGAGCGTCCGGACGAACTTTTCATCGACGCGGTCAGGCGGCTTGGCGTCGAACCATTCAGGGAGCGGGTCTATGCCACTCGTTAAGAGCGGAAAAATCACCGGTGATGCGTTCGTCCATGTCGCGGACGACGATCCGCTTCCGGACGGCGGCGCGATCCTGATTTCGGCCGCGCGCTTTCTTGGCGATGCCGAGGCGCTGTCGCGCCGGGTCGGCAGGACCGGCGTGATCTGGCCGAACAACCGCGACGTCGATGATCTCGTGCCCTACCTCGACCGGCTCGCGGTGGTCGCCCTGGTGTTTCCGACCTTCCGCGACGGCCGCGCCTACAGCCAGGCGCGGCTGCTGCGGGAGCGTTACGGTTTTCGCGGCGAATTGCGCGCCACCGGGCAGGTCTTGCGCGACCAGTTCGTATTCATGCTGCGTGCCGGATTCGATGCATTCGAAGTGAAAAAGGAAAGCGACGCGGAGGCGTTCACCAATACCGCGAAGCGCTACTCGGTGTTCTATCAGCCGACCGGCGATGGCCGCCTCACCGCGCTTCACCGGCGCATGCAGTTGCGCCATTCGGAGAGTGCCAGCCAGTGACCGCTTCTGCCCACCAGGTGTTACCGGAGCGGAAAGCTCGCTTGCCGGATTTGCCGCCGGCGCAGGAGCTCGATCGCGCGCTGCGCACCGCATCGCCCGCGGATGTGATCGCGGCGGCGCTGCAGGCCGTCGGCCGGGAGCATCTGGCAGTCGTTTCATCATTCGGCACCGAATCGGCCGCGCTGCTCAAGGTGATGGCCGACGTCGAACCGGCGATTCCGGTGATCTTTCTCGATACCGGATGGCTGTTCGAGGAGACGCTCGCCTATCGCGATACTCTGATCGCGACGCTGGGCCTGCGCGATGTCCGTTCCATCCAGCCGCTGGAAGCGACGCTGTCGCGCGAGGATCCGGATCGCGAATTGTGGTTTTCCGATCCCGACGCGTGCTGCCGGATCCGGAAAGTCGAGCCCTTGGCACGCGCGCTGGCGCCGTTCGATGCATGGGTCAACGGCCGCAAACGTTTCCAGGGTGGCGCCCGCGCCGTGATTCCCGTGGTCGAGGACGACGGCGCCAGGCTGAAATTCAATCCGTTCGCCAACGTCTCCCGCGAAGAGATCGCGGCGATATACACGCTTGCAAAGCTGCCGCCGCATCCGCTGGTGGCGACCGGCTATCTGTCGGTCGGATGCATGCCCTGCACGAGCCGGACCTCACCCGATGAAGACGCGCGCGCGGGCCGCTGGCGCGGCAGGCCCAAGACCGAATGCGGCATCCACACCGTCAAGTCGTTGTAGGATCAGATCTTCGCGAGGCCGGGTCTTGGTAGCACAACGACGCTGCTGTGCCGCCAACAATGAAATGCTGTTTCGTTGACTTGGGGGCGCCCGGTCGCGAGTTATGTTGACAGGCTCGCGATGACCGTGCTGTCGCCGGAGCGAATGGAGACCGGGATGGTCCGTCGTATTTTGCCGATCGTCGCCGGCCTGTTGTGGGCAAGTTCGGCGTTTGCCGCCGACCTGACGCTGCTCAACGCGTCCTACGATCCGACCCGCGAGCTTTATGCGGATTTCAACAAGGCGTTCGCCGCGAACTATCAAAAGGAAACCGGCAAGAGCGTCGAGATCAAGCAATCGCACGGCGGCTCCGGCTCGCAGGCGCGCGGGGTGATCGACGGCTTGCAGGCCGACGTGGTCTCGCTCGCGCTTGCCTATGATATCGATGCCATCGCCGCCAAGGGCCTGATCGCCGCCGACTGGCAGAAGCGCCTGCCGCTGAATGCCTCGCCCTATACCTCGACGATCGTGTTCCTGGTGCGCAAGGGCAATCCCAAGGGCATCAGGGATTGGGACGATCTGATCAAGCCCGGCGTCGGCGTGGTCACGCCGAATCCGAAAACCTCCGGCGGCGCGCGCTGGAATTACCTCGCCGCATGGGGCTACGCGCTGAAAAAATTCGGCTCCGCCGACAAGGCAAAGCAGTTTGTCGGCGACCTCTACAACAACGTACCGGTGCTGGACACCGGTGCGCGCGGCGCGACCGTCACCTTCGTCGAGCGCGGCGTCGGCGACGTGCTGTTGGCATGGGAAAACGAGGCATTTCTCGCCCTGCGCGAGTTCGGCAAGGACAAGTTCGAAATCGTGTCACCGTCGCTGTCCATCCTGGCGGAGCCGCCGCTGTCTGTGGTCGATACGGTCGCGGACAGGAAAGGTACGCGCGCGGTGGCCGAGGCCTATCTGAGATACTGGTATTCGAAGGAGGGGCAGGAAATTGCCGCGCGGAATTCCTATCGTCCGCGCGATCCCGAGATCGCCAACGAATATGAAAACTCGTTTGCCAAAGTCGAATTGTTCACGGTCGACGACGTCGTCGGCGGCTGGGCCAGGGCGCAGAAGGAACACTTCAGCGAAGGCGGCATCTTCGACCAGATCTACAAGAACTGATTTGACCGCGGGCAGGCAGGGGACATCGTGAGCGAAAAGGCGGCGCGACGCAGCACATTGCCGGGGTTCGGTCTCACCATGGGACTGACGCTGACGTGGCTCTCGATCATTATCCTGATCCCGCTCGCGGGCCTGTTCCTCAAGACATTCGAACTGAGCTTCGACCAGCTGTGTGCTATCGTCACCAGCCGCCGCACCCTGCATGCCCTGAAGGTTTCGTTCGGCCTCGCCTTTGCCGCCGCGTCGGTCAATCTCATGATGGGAACGATCATTGTCTGGGCGCTGGTTCGCTATCGCTTCCCGGGCCGCCGGCTGTTCGACGCCATCGTCGACGTGCCATTTGCGTTGCCCACCGCGGTCGCCGGTGTCGCGTTGACATCGTTGTTCGCGCAGAACGGCTGGTTCGGCGCGCCGCTCGCCGAACTCGGCATCAAGGTGGCGTTCACGCCGGTCGGCATTTTTGTGGCGATGATCTTCATCGGCATCCCGTTCGTGGTGAGGACGGTTCAGCCGGTGCTGATCGACCTTGACGTCGAGATCGAGGAAGCCGCCGCCAGTCTCGGCGCCAGCCGCTGGCATACGGTCTCCAGGGTGATCCTGCCGAGCTTGATCCCGGCGCTGTTGACCGGATTTGCGCTGGCGTTCGCCCGCGCCGTCGGCGAATATGGTTCGGTGATCTTCATCGCCGGCAATCTGCCGAACGTGTCCGAGATCGCGCCGCTCCTGATCGTGATCCGGCTCTCGGAGTTTCGCTATGCCGATGCTACCGCGATCGCCGTGGTGATGCTGGTGGCGTCATTCCTGGTCATCTTCGCGGTCAATCGTCTGCAGCGCTTTGCGCAAACCCGCATTCCCGCGCATTAGAGATCGTCCATGACGCTTGAAAATGCCGCGGCGACGAGTCGGGTTCACCTCTCCTATAGGGAGAGGTCGGATCGCCTTGGCGATCCGGGTGAGGGGGTACGGACTATCGATAGACCGTACCCCCTCACCCCAACCCTCTCCCCACGGGAGAGGGAGCGGACCGTCGCCGTTGAGACGTCCGCGCCACCAATCTCGCTGGTCTCGGCGCGGAACGATTTGCGCACCGAGCCCGGAGCGATCCGGCTGGTCATCATTGCGATGGCGCTGGTGTTTCTCACGGTGTTTGTCGTGCTGCCGCTGGTCGTGGTGTTTGCACAGGCCTTCTCCAAAGGGATCGGCGCCTATTTCTCCGCGCTGTCCGACCCGGAAGCGCTGTCCGCGATCCGGCTGACGCTTTGGGTCGCGGCGATTTCGGTCGGCCTCAATCTGGTGTTCGGGCTGGTCGCGGCCTGGGCGATCGCCAAATTCGATTTTCGCGGCAAGACCTTGCTGATCTCGCTGATCGATCTGCCGTTCTCGGTCAGCCCGGTGATTGCCGGGCTTGTCTTCGTGCTGCTGTTCGGCGCGCAGGGCTATTGGGGGCCATGGCTGCAAAGCCATAACCTCCATGTGCTGTTCGCAGTGCCGGGCATTACGCTCGCAACCGTGTTCGTGACATTTCCGTTCGTCGCGCGTGCGCTGATTCCGCTGATGCAGGAACAGGGCACGCAGGAGGAAGAGGCCGCGGTCTCGCTGGGCGCATCGGGATTGCAGACCTTCTTCCGCGTCACCTTGCCGAATATCAAATGGGGCGTGCTGTACGGCGTGCTGCTGTGCAATGCGCGGGCGATGGGCGAATTCGGTGCGGTGTCGGTGGTATCGGGACATATTCGCGGCGAAACCAACACCATGCCGCTGCAGGTTGAGATCCTCTACAATGAATATCAGTTCGTGGCGGCGTTCGCGATCGCCTCGTTGCTGGCGATGCTGGCGTTGATCACGCTGGTGGCGAAAACCATTCTCGAACGGCATCTGGACGAAGGGCAACATTCCCGTGACGATTGAAGTCAGGAATATCGTAAAGAAATTCGGCGCGTTTACCGCCCTTGATGGTGTCGACCTGAAGGTCGCCAACGGCGAATTGCTGGCGCTGCTGGGGCCGTCCGGCTCGGGCAAGACCACGCTGCTGCGGATCATCGCCGGCCTCGACTGGCCGGATTCCGGCGAGGTGACGTTCGATGGTGAAGACGCGCTCGCCCGCGGCGCCGGCGAGCGCGATGTCGGATTCGTGTTCCAGCATTACGCGCTGTTCCGCCACATGACGGTGTTCGAAAACGTCGCGTTCGGGCTGCGGGTGCAGCCGCGCGCGGTGCGCAAAAACGAAGCGCGCATCCGCGCCCGCGTCAAGGAATTGCTGGATCTGGTGCAGCTCGACTGGCTTTCGGACCGCTATCCGAGCCAGTTGTCCGGTGGCCAGCGCCAGCGCATCGCGCTGGCACGGGCGCTGGCGATCGAGCCCCGCATCCTGTTGCTCGACGAGCCGTTCGGCGCGCTCGACGCCAAGGTTCGCAAGGAATTGCGGCAATGGCTGCGCTCGCTGCATTCCGAAATCAATATGACCTCGATCTTCGTCACCCACGACCAGGAGGAGGCGCTCGAAGTGGCAAACCGGGTGGTGGTGATGGACAAGGGCCGCATCGAGCAGATCGGCACGCCCGGCGAGGTCTATGATCATCCGGCGACGGCGTTCGTGCACGGCTTCATCGGCGAATCGATCGTGTTGCCGGTAGATGTTGGCGACGGCGGGGTGCGGCTCGGCGGCAAGGCGCTCAATCTCGCGGTGAACGGCGCATCTGCCGGCGCCTCGAAATTGTTTGTCCGCCGTCATGATATGCAGGTCGGGCCGCCCGGCAGCGGCGCATTCGAAGGCGCGGTGCAGCGGGTCAGGACGTTCGGCCCGGTCCAGCGCGCCGAAGTCGCCTTGTCCGCGGACAAGACCGTGATCGAAATCGACGCGCCGCGGGATCGGGAGCTTCGAACCGGCGATATTGTCGGACTGCAGCCGCGCCGTTACCGGATTTTCGCCGCTCAGGATTAGGCCCACTCGTCATTCCGGGGCGCGTGTGCGCGAACCTCAGATGTGCAATTGCACATCGGGGAACCCCACGACGAACATCCGCAGATTCCGGGTTCGCTGCGCGCCCCGGAATGACGTTCGAATTCGAGTCCCCGTTCACCATTCAGCCACGGTTGGTATGCAATAACGCGACTGAACCGGGGGATTCGAATGATACGGGCGATGATCGCCATGATCGGGCTGCTGGCGCTGGGCGGCTGCGCGGCGGATGCGCCATCGACCGAGCAGCCGGCAATGTATCTCAGCATGGCCAATAGCGGCGCCAGGCTCGATCCCCAGGCCGCGGCGTCGATGATCTCGCTCTATCGGCAGAACAACGGCCTTGGCGCGGTGGTGGTCGACCCCGAGCTGATGAAGCTTGCCGAAGCACAGTCGCAGACGATGGCCAACCGCAACAAGCTCGATCATGACGTCAAAGCCCCGCTGGCGCGGCGCCTGAATGCGGCGGGATATCCTGCGAGTGTCGCGGTGGAAAATGTGTCCGCCGGCTACCACACCCTGGCTGAGGCATTTTCGGGCTGGCGCGATTCGCCCCCACACCGGGAAAATATGCTCAATAGCGGTGTCACAAATTTAGGCATTGCGGCGAGCTATGCTCCGAACACCAAGTACAAGGTGTTCTGGACGCTCATTCTTGCATCAGCGGACAAGCGATGACTTCGGCGTGATCCGCTTTGATGCCTCTCCCTGATTGACGCCATCGCCAACTGACGCCACGGTACAATTGCTTTTTTGATTTTTCGATCGATGGTCATGATGGATACCTCCAATCCAGCGCCGGCGCAGTCACCCGCGAGGGCCCAACGCGTGCTCGTGCTGCAGGGGGGCGGCGCGCTCGGCTCCTACCAGGCCGGCGCATATCAAGCGCTGTGTCACCATGATTTCGAGCCGGACTGGGTTGCCGGCATCTCGATTGGCGCCATCAATGCTGCGATCATCGCCGGTAACCCGCCTGAAAGGCGGATCCAGCGGCTCAAGGAATTCTGGGAGATGGTTTCAGCGCCGGTACCCTGGAGTCCCATCACCTCCGATGACCGCGGGCGTTCCTTTTTTAACGAGGCCAGCGCCGCCATGATTGCAACCTTCGGCGTGCCCGGCTTCTTCACGCCGCGCTTCCCGCCGGCGCCGCTGTGGCCGCAGGGCAGCCCGGAGTCGCAGAGCTATTACGATACCGGGCCGCTTCGCGCGACGCTGGAGCATCTGGTGGATTTCGACCGGATCAACGATCTCAAGACCCGGCTCAGCGTCGGCGCGGTCGGCGTGACGTCGGGGAACTTCACATATTTCGATAATTTCGAATTCAAAAAGCTGGGCAAGAAGATCGAGCCGGAACACATCATGGCCTCCGGTGCGCTGCCGCCGGGCTTTCCATCCATCGTCATCGACGGCGAGCACTATTGGGACGGCGGCATCGCCTCCAACACGCCGCTCGATTACGTGCTGGATAAAGACATAACCAACGCGCTTTTGATCTTCCAGATCGACCTGTTCAGCGCGCGGGGCCCTTTGCCGATCTCGCTGATTGAAGCGGCCGAACGTGAAAAGGACATTCGCTTTTCCAGCCGCACTCGGATGAATACCGACAAGAACAAGCAGATCCACAATGCCCGCAAGGCGCTGCGCGACCTGATCGGCAAGCTGCCCGAGGAGTTGAAGAACGATCCGGCGGTCGAAGTCCTGCGCAATGTCACCAGGGAAAATACGGTCACCGTGGTGCACCTGATCTATCGCAGCAAGAATTACGAATCGTCCTCCAAGGATTACGATTTCTCGCGCGTCGGCATGGTCGAACATTGGGGCGCGGGCGAGCGCGACGTTCATCTGTCGATGCGCCACACCGAATGGCTCGAACGGCCGCAGACCGGCGAAACCATGATGACTTACGATCTCACCGGGGATGGCACCTAGAGCGTTTTCGAGCGAAAGCGCGTTGGCAAAACGCGTCAAAACAACAGACGGGAGCATGATCCGATTCAATCTGGTCGGATCATGCTCCGAACCCTCGATGGCAAACAGGAGTAGATGAAATGGGTACGTTGACAGGCAAGACCGCGGTGGTGACCGGTTCGACCAGCGGCATCGGATTGGCGTATGCGCGCGCCTTTGCCGGCGCCGGCGCCAATATCGTCATCAATGGCATGGGCGCCCCCGCCGACATCGAGAGGGAGCGCGCCGCCATCGAGAGCGACTTCAAGGTCAAGGCGGTCCATTCGCCGGCCGACATGACCAAGCCCGCGGAGATCGCCGGCATGATCGCGTTCGGGGAAAAGACCTTCGGGTCGGTCGACGTTCTCGTCAACAATGCCGGCATCCAGTTCGTGTCGCCGATCGAGGAATTCCCGATCGAGAAATGGGACGCCATCATCGCGATCAACCTGTCGTCGGCGTTTCACGGCATCCGCGCCGCGGTGCCCGGCATGAAGAAGCGCGGCTGGGGCCGCATCATCAATACCGCCTCGGCGCATTCGCTGGTGGCCTCGCCATTCAAGTCGGCCTACGTGTCGGCCAAGCACGGCATCGCCGGCCTCACCAAGACCGTGGCCCTGGAGCTTGCGACCTTCAAGATCACCTGCAATTGCATCAGTCCCGGCTATGTCTGGACGCCGCTGGTCGAGCATCAGATCCCCGACACCATGAAGGCGCGCAATATGACCAAGGAGCAGGTCATCCGC
>JAJYAH010000693.1 GCA_021779635.1 Pseudomonadota bacterium
CGAGGCCAAGTTACTTTTAGAGAGCGGGCTTCCATCTAGTGCCTATTATTTGGCGGGCTACGCTATCGAGTGCGAGTTCAAAGCGGTTATCGCAGCGGGCTTTCGCGCAAACGAGATTCCTGATAAATCTCGAGTTAATAGTATCTACACACACAATCTCAAGGATCTCCTGAGCCTAGCTGGTCTAAAGAGCCCGCTTGAGGATGATATCAATGAAAATTCCGGGCTGAGAGAGAGCTGGGCCATCATAAGCAAGTGGTCAGAGCATGCGCGTTATGAGGTTTGGACCGCTGACGCCGCGGCGACTATGCTGGAGGCAGTGGCGGCGGCTGACAAAGGATTGCTGCAATGGTTACAGAAGCGCTAGGAGATCGAAAGGTCGAGGCGTCTGAAAGACTGGTCAAGGAGTTGATCAGGCGAGGAAGCCCCGTGCTTGCGGCCTATTGGGAGTTTCGTGAGGAGGATGGACGTTGGACGCTGATGTTAGTGCCGACGTCACCTGGCGAGGAGCGTCGACTGATCAAGGAGGCTACCGCTTTGTTGGTCGAGGCTCCCTATCGCTCGGCGTTCTCCCTCTCCGATCCCGCTGTTGATAGCCGGCAGATTGAGCGTGCCCGGGCGCTCGGCTCCTACATTCGTGTTGAGCCTTATATCGGACGACGGATTGATACGACTTTTACTGGAGGACAATATTTTGAAAGCGTGATTCCGGTTTATCTTGCGCCGGAGTTAATGACGCATCTTCGCGTAGCCTAGTCGCCTAGCGTGTAGCCGTAATCACAGTGGCATTTCTCGAAATCGTTCTCATTGTCGCGGTCGCCGACAACGGCGTGATCGGCTCGGCCGGCGCTATCCCATGGCGGCTGAAGACCGATCAGCAGCGCCTCAAGGCGATGACGATGAACCGGCCGGTGGTCATGGGCCGCAAGACCTTCCTGTCGCTGCGCCGGCCGCTTCCCGGACGCACCAATATCGTGGTGACGCGCGATGCGCATTTTCGAGCCGCAGGCGCAGTGGTGACCACGTCTCTGGCCGATGCCCGCGCGGTTGCGACTGGCGACGCGCTGCGGCGTTCGACCAGCGAAATCGCGGTCATCGGCGGCGCCGAGATTTATGCGCAATGGATGGATATCGCCGACCGCCTGGAGATTACCGAAGTTCACGCCCGGCCCGAGGGTGATACATATTTTGCCGCAATTAAGCGTGCGGACTGGGAGGAGGTCGCGCGCGTGCGGAATTCGTCCGGGCCGGACGACAGTGCGGACTTTTCCTATGTGACATATCGCCGGCGAAGCGCGCATTAACTCCGTTCGGCGATGTTTACATTGACAATTATCGGTTCCGGCATAGCTGCTGCGAGCAATAAGCTTGCGTTGTAAGCGCCGGTTCCGTCCCCTATAAGGCCGTCCAGATGTTGCGAGGCCGGGCGTCTGGCCCCAGGCCCCGCGAAGGAGGTTGTCGATGCCGTGGAAGAATCAAGGCGGAGGCCCATGGGGCTCGGGTCCGAAGGGACCCTGGGGTTCGGGCCCGCAATCGGTGGGGCCAAGGCCGCCCGATCTCGAAGACCTTCTGCGTCGCGGCCAGGACCGGCTTCAGCAGCTGTTGCCGGGCGGCTATTTCAGCGGCCTCGGCATCGCGCTGCTGCTGGTGGGTGCGCTCGCGATCTGGGGCATGTCCGGGTTTTACCGCGTGCAAACCGAAGAACTCGGCGTCGTGCTGCGCTTCGGCAAGTATGTCCGCGATGCGGAGCCGGGGCTGAGATATCATCTGCCCTATCCGATCGAGACCGTGCTGCTGCCGAAGGCGCTGCGCGTCTCTACCTTGAGCATCGGCATGACGCTGATCGACGATCCGGCTCGGCGCGGCCGGACGATGCGCGACGTGCCGGAAGAAAGCCTGATGCTCACCGGCGACGAGAATATCGTCGATGTCGATTTCACCGTGTTGTGGCGCATCAAGCCGAAAGGCGTCGCCGATTTCCTGTTTAACATCCAGAATCCCGAAGGCACCGTGAAGGCGGTGGCCGAGAGCGCGATGCGCGAGGCGGTCGGCAAGGCCAACATCCAGCCGATCCTCACCGGCGCCCGCACCACGACCGAGGCCAATGTGCAGGAATTGATGCAGAAGACGCTCGACAGTTATGGCTCGGGCATCCTGGTGCAGCAGGTGCAGATGCAGAAGGTCGATCCGCCCGCCCAGGTGATCGACTCGTTCCGCGACGTGCAGGCCGCGCGCGCCGATCTCGAGCGGCTGCAGAATGAAGCGCAGACCTATGCCAACCGCGTCGTTCCCGACGCCAAGGGACGCGCCGCGCAAATCCTGCAGGTCGCCGAAGGCTACAGGCAGCAGGCGGTTGCCGAGGCCAAGGGCCAGAGCGCGCGCTTCCTGAAGGTCTACGACGAGTACAAGAAGGCGCCCGACGTCACGCGGCAGCGCATCTATCTGGAGACGATGGAGCGTATCCTCGGCGGCTCCGAGAAGCTGATCTATGACGGCGGCGGCTCGGCGTCCGGGCAGGGCATCGTGCCGTATCTGCCGCTGAGCGAACTGACGCCGCGGCGTCCGGCGGCGCCCACCACAAACCAGCCGCAACAGCAGACGGGAGCCACGCGATGAGGACCCCCGTTACAGGTATCGTGGCGCTGTTGCTGCTCTTTGTCCTTATCATCATCGGCTACAGTTCGGTCTTCACCGTGGATCAGACCGAGCAGGCACTGGTGGTCAGGCTTGGCGAACCGGTCGGCGTCGTCACCGATCCGGGCCTGCATTTCAAGGCGCCGTTCATCGACACCGTGATCGACATCGACAAGCGGATTCTCGATCTGGAAAATCCGTCGCAGGAAGTGATCGCCTCGGACCAGAAGCGGCTGGTGGTCGATGCCTTCGCCCGCTATCGCATCAAGAACGCGCTGCAGTTCTATCAGAGCGTCGGCACGATCCAGGCCGCCAATATCCAGTTGACGACGCTCCTTAATGCTTCGCTGCGCCGCGTGCTTGGCGAGGTCACCTTCATCCAGGTGGTGCGCGACGAGCGCGAAGCCTTGATGGGACGGATCCGCGACCAGCTCGACAAGGAAGCCGGCGGTTACGGCATCCAGGTGGTCGACGTGCGGATTCGCCGTGCCGACCTGCCGGAGCAGAACAGCCAGGCGGTCTACCAGCGCATGCAGACCGAGCGGCAGCGCGAGGCCGCCGAGTTCCGCGCCCAGGGCGGCCAGAAGGCCCAGGAGATCAGGTCCAGCGCCGATCGCGAAGCGACCGTCATTGTCGCCGAAGCCAATTCGACCGCCGAGCAGATCCGCGGCGAGGGCGACGGCGAACGCAACCGGCTGTTCGCCGAAGCCTATGGCAAGGATCCCGACTTCTTCGCCTTCTACCGCTCGATGACGGCGTATGAGAACGGCTTGAAGAGCAGCGACACCCGCTTCCTGCTGCGGCCGGATTCGGACTTCTTCAAGTTCTTCAACAATTCGTCCGGCAAGCCGGCGACGGCTGAGGCGGCGAAGCCCTGACTGAATCAGGGGCCGAAGCGAAACCTCGGTTCGGTCCCTTCTCACTTTGACGCGTTTTCCCACCGCGAACCGGAAAACGCCTTGAAAGCAAAAACAACATCAAGCGGGAGGTTTCAGTCCGATGAGGTCCATAGCGTTCGCCGACTTCCTCATCGGCTTGGGTATTCTGTTTGTGCTTGAAGGCCTGCTGTTTGCGGCAAGCCCGGCCTGGATGCGCCGGGCGATGAAGAGCGCGCTGGCGACGCCCGACAACATTCTGCGCGCCGTCGGCATCGGATCGGCGGTGGCGGGCCTGATCCTGATATGGGCGGTCCGGCGCTAAAGCACGCCCGGTTCCGGGTGCGCCGGAAAATGCTGTCGCATGAACGCCATCGTGAGCCGTCGCGCCGGGTTTTTGCCGTATTTGGCGCGCGCTCATGGCACGAAATGTAGCGCCCAAATGCTTGCGCCGCCGACCCGTTCGGGCGCACTGTGGCTTCAAATTGCGACCCGTTTTTCCAGGAGAGAGACCGAATATGACCGGTGCGATTCCAGCCTTGACTCATCGCCTGCGTCCATTGCTAGCCGCGATCTGCCTTGGCGCCGGCAGCGTTGTGATATCGGCGCCGGCCTTGTCGGTGCCGGCTCTGGCGCGAGGCCCCGAGGGCATCGCCGATGTCGCCGAGAAGGTGATCGACGCGGTGGTCAACATCTCTACCTCGCAGACCATCGAGGCCAAGGGCGGCGGCGACGGCAGGGGCACCATGCCGCAATTGCCGCCGGGCTCGCCGTTTGAGGAGTTCTTCGACGATTTCTT
>JAJYAH010000694.1 GCA_021779635.1 Pseudomonadota bacterium
CGCCGCGACGTCGCGCCGATGGCTTGAGGTCTTACGAATAATGGAAGCGCGGGCGCCTACCGGCGATCCTCGCAGACATCAACCCATTCGGCAGCGACCAGCTCGGCCATCCGCGCTGGCGCAATGCGCACCGCGCTGTGGATCGATCCCGCCGCCGGCACCACTTCGTCGAACGCTTTCAATGACACGTCGCAATAAATCGGCAGCGTCGCCTTCAATCCGAACGGACAGACGCCGCCGACTTCATGACCGGTAATGTCGGCGACCTCGTGGAGGCCGAGCATCTTCGGCTTGCCGCCGAAAAGCGCCTTGACCTTCTTGTTGTCCATTCGCGACGTGCCGCTGGTCACGATCAGCACCACGCGTTCGCCGATCCGGAGCGATAATGTCTTGGCAATCCGCGCTGGTTCGACGCCATAGGCTTCGGCCGCCAGCGCCACCGTCGCCGAACTGACGGATGATTCGATCACGGTGACGTCGGGGGCCTTCTCGGCGAAAAACGCGCGGACCGATTCAAGGCTCATGGCGATAGATGATCTCTGACGCGCCGGCATGCTGTCGCGATCCGGATGGCCAACGGCGACCGGGTCGTCAACAACCAGGCTCGATGGCCGAGAATCGGCGAGAACCTATTGCGTGCTGCGGTTGCTAATATCGGCAAGGAAGTTTTCAAGCATTTTTGCCGCGTCGTCCGGCACAGCGAGACCGTGACGGGGATAAATCTCCGCCGCACTATACTGGCTCGAATTATAGGTCAGCCAAACCTTGCCCTGGTCGTCCTGCCAAACCAGCGCCTTCATCGGAAGATCGATCGCGAGTGTCGCGCTCTTGATCATCTGCGGCGTTCCGGCCTTCGGATTGCCGAACACGATTACCGTTCGCGGGCGCATTTGCAGTCCGGCGTCCCTTGCCGCGGCCGCTTGATCGATCCGGGTGAAGATGACCCAACCGGCGGCCGCTTTCGATTTGACCGCCGTCTCGAACCTTTCGATGGTCTCCTGAACGGAGTATCTGCTCGCCTTCGTTATCAAGCCGCCGTCTGCCAATGTCTGGGAGGAGGACATCACGAGTAAGACTCCTGCAATTATCCAGCTTCTTAGGATCACGTCGATCATCCTCCCCGTCAACACCTGAAATGCGGATGATCAGTCCCGGCACGGTTTTTGGGATGCCATCCCGGCATTCAGGTCAATGGCTTCAGGAGTCCGGGCAGATCGGCCAGAGCCTTGATGCGATAGTCGGGTTCGATCCCGAGTTCGTCCATCTGCATTCGGATCGCCTTGAACATGGTCAGCGGCGGAACGAGGTCGCTTGTCGCACATGCCTGCACCATCGCTTCCGGCGTCACCCGTTCGATCCAGGCGACGTTCAGGCCGAACGCCTTGGCGCCGCAGGCGTCCCACGGGTTCGACGATACGAATAGTACCTCAGCGGGCGACACGCCGAGCACCGATTCGATCAGGCTGTAGGCATCCGAAGCCGGCTTGAAGATTCTTTGGGAGTCGATGCTGATGGTGGCGTCCAGCACGCGGTCGAGTCCGCTGTTGCGCACCAGCGCATGAAGCATCGCGGGGCTGCCGTTGGAAAGAATCGCCAGTTTGCGGCCGCGCATGCCGGCAAGTGCGGCGTCCGCATCTGGATAGAGATCGAGATGCAGGTATTTTTCCAAGATGCGTTCGAGCACGCGGCTGTCGTGCTTCAGCCCTAGTATCCGGAGTGTGTAGACGAGCGATTCCCGGGTTACGACCGCGAAATCCTCATAGCGCCGCATCAGCGACCGCAGCCAGGTGTATTCGAGCTGCTTGATCCGCCAGACTTGCGTGATGATCTCGCCGTAGCCGGGAAACGCCTGTTCGGTAACGGCGGCCACCGACTGAATGTCGTAGAGCGTGCCATAGGCGTCGAACACAACGGCTTTGATGGTCACGTGAACCCTCGTCCGGTCGATCTCTGCTAGATGTTCAAGAGCTTCCGCGCATTGGCCTTCAGCACCTTCGGCCTGATCTCGTCGCGGATTTCGAGTTTGGCGAAATCCGCCATCCAGCGGTCGGGTGTGATCACCGGCCAGTCGGATCCGAACAGCATCTTGTCCTGCAAGATGCTGTTGATGTAGCGAACCAGGATCGGTGGGAAATATTTCGGCGACCAGCCGGAGAGATCGATATAGACATTCGGCTTGTGGGTCGCGACCGACAGCGCCTCTTCCTGCCACGGGAAGGACGGGTGGGCCAGGATGATCTTCAGGTCGGGGAAATCCGCCGCCACGTCGTCCACGTACATCGGATTGGAATATTTCAGCCGCATCCCCATGCCGCCGGGCATGCCGCTTCCGACGCCGGTCTGTCCGGTGTGGAACAGCGCGATCGCGCCGCCTTCATTGATGGCTTCATAGAGCGGATAGGCCAGCCGATCGTTGGGATAAAAGCCCTGCATGGTCGGATGGAATTTGAAGCCGCGAACGCCGTATTCCTCGATCAGTTTGCGTGCCTCGCGCACGCCAAGCTTGCCCTTGTGGGGATCGATGCTGACAAAGGGGATCAGGACGTCGAGATTGTCGGAGGCGACTTCCAGCATCTCGTAATTGTTGTAGCGGCGAAATCCGGTCTCGCGCTCGGCATCGACCGGGAAGATCACCGCCGCAATTTTCTTGGAACGGTAATAGGCTGCGGTCTCCGGCACCGTCGGCGGATGCTTGTGTGGCGATTTGAAATACTCCGCCATCTGCGCCTGGAAATCGTCATAGCCATCGTCGCCATGCATGCCGCACGGCTCTTCCGCATGGGTGTGGATATCGATCGCCACGACGTCTTCGATATTGGGCAGCTTTAATTTGGGCATCTGATCTCCCGGCGGCCGTCTGTTTGAACCATTGGCAAATTGATTATACCATATAACAAATTTGGCAAGGCTGCGAACCCCGCCGTTGGCGAAGGCGAGCCATTCCCGTAAAAAAGCCTGAAATAATGGAACAGGGAGGATGACATGGCGCAGGCGGAGGTCTTCGAAACCGATTTCTGGAAAGACGCCAATTTGCGCAAAGTCTGGGACGACATCGTTCCCGGCGCGCCGCGCAAGACCGTTCCCTATACGCTGACGCGCGAGGCAATCGCGCTGTACTGCAAGGCGGTTGGCGAAGACCATCCGATTTATTTCGATGAGGCCTATGCCAGGACCACGCCCTATGGCGGGCTGATCGCGCCGCCGTCGATCCACATCCTGTTGATGTTTTCCTGCACGCCGGCCGACGACTGGATGCGCAGCCCGGGCACCGTCAATGCCGGGCAGTCATGGAGCTACCATACTCCGGCGCGCCCCGGCGACGTCATTACACTTCAAGCCCGTGCACTCGACAAATTCATCAAGCGCGAACGGCTGTTCGTGGTGCATGACAACGTGTTTTTCAACCAGCACGGCGACGTCATCTGTGCCGGCCGCGGCTGGACCATCCGGCCGCAGTAGTAATGTGCAAGGGAATGAAATCATGACATCGACCTTCGAAACCCTGAACGCCGGCGATACCATCAACGGGCCGAAATTCGCGGTCAGCCGCGAATCGATCCGGCTGTTCTGCGACGCCTCGCTCGATTACAACCCGCTGCATCTCGACGACGATTATATGAAGGGCAATTTCGGCAAGACCAATTTCGGCGGCATCATCATGCACGGCATGAACAATTTCGGGCTGATCTCGCGGATGATTACCGACTGGGCCTATCCGGCCGGCGCCGCGCATCGCCGCCTCGAGACAAGGTGGGTCAAGCCGGTCAGGCCCGGCGACACCATCCAGCCGACCGGCATCGTGAAATCCAAACAGGCCACTGCAAAGTCGCGCTGGGTCTTGATCGACGTCGTGGTGCGCAACCAGAACGACGAGAAGGTCGCCACCGGCGAAGCCATGGTCGAGTTCCCGCATCGCTAGATTCTGCCGGTGATTTCAACCGGAATTGGGCGCGACGCGTGCCCGGCGCGCGTCGCGTCTTTACCCAATAGGGCTCTTTTGCAAACGAAACTGGCACATCGACCTTTCTGCCTGTTTTGATTGACATTTGACCGCGCCATGGCTTAGAAACCGCCGTCCCGGGCGGCATGGCCGCCAGCGGGGAGAAGCCCATTTTGCCACTGTCGGGCCTCAACAAAGGATAGCGCCGAATACGGCCTTTCAAAGCACCAGGATTATCCCATGAAGGTCCGTAACTCACTGAAATCGCTGCGGGGTCGCCACCGCAACAACCGTCTGGTCCGCCGCAAGGGCCGGGTCTATGTGATCAACAAGGTTCAGCGCCGGTTCAAGGCGCGACAGGG
>JAJYAH010000695.1 GCA_021779635.1 Pseudomonadota bacterium
TCCGATCTCGCTGGTGCGGGTCTGGGCCCATGAGACCGCCATCACGCCGATCCGCGCCAACCTGTTCAATCCCGGCCCGATCCGGACGCGGATGCGCGCGACCGTGTTTCCCGGCGAAGATCCGTTGACGCTCGACACGCCGGATCAGGCGGCGGAATTTATTGTGCCGATGTGCGCGCCTTCCTGGACCGAGACCGGCAAGCTCTATGATTACAAGACCCGCACGCTGATGAATTTCAGACCGCCGACGTGAGGCCGCGCGCCGTCGCACGCGCGGCGATCAGCCACGCCAGCACCAGCAGCACCGAGGCCAGCAGGAACGGCGCTCCCGGCAATTTCAACGGCGCCTGCGCGCCGATGAAATAGGCGAAGGTCAGGTTGAACAGAAACGGTCCCACGAGCTGGGACATGCTTTGCACGCTGGTGGTCGCGCCCTGCAGCTTGCCTTGCTGATCCGGCGCGACCAATTGCGTCATCAGCGCCTGGATCGCCGCACCCGAGACACCCCACAATGCCATGACGGGAATGCCGAGCCAGAACAGCGCGCCGCTGGGTGCTGCGCCGAAAATCAGAAAGCCGACGGCGCCGCAGCCGAGTCCGAGCAGCAGCGCGCGACGTTCGCCGAGGCGCCTGACGACCGGCCCGATCGCCGCTCCCTGCACCACCATGGCGCAGATCCCGACCATCCCGAGCGTCAGGCCGACGGTCCTCGCATCCCAGCCATATCGATAGGTCGCATAGAGCACGAAGGTTGAGGGCAGAACCACATGCGCCAGCTGGGCAACGAAATTCACCACCGACAATCCGGTAAGAACCCGGTCGGTACGCAGCAAGCCGAGGGCGCCGAGCGGATTGGCACTTCGCCATCGAAACCGGGCGCGCCGATCCGGCGCCAGCGATTCCGGGAGGATCAAAAAGCCGTACAGCGTATTGGCAAAGCTCAAGCCCGCAGCGACCCAGAACGGCAGCCGCGGATCCATGCCGCCGAGCAGACCGCCGACCGCGGGCCCGAGAATGAAGCCGGCGCCGAAGGCCACGCCGACCTTGCCGAACACCGCCGCGCGCTGCTGCGCAGGCGTGATGTCGGCGATATAGGCAAATGCCGTCGACACGCTCGCCGAGGTGATGCCGGAGATCACCCTGCCGACGAAAAGCCAGATCAGCGACGGCGCCAGCGCCATCAGGACGTAATCAAGCGCCAGCCCAAAATTCGACAACAGCACCACCGGCCGCCGGCCGAAGCGGTCCGACAGCCCGCCGAGGATCGGCGAGAAGAAAAACTGCATCAGCGCCCAGGCGGTGCCGAACAGGCCGAAGATTCGCGCAGCCCTCGCGGTGTCGTTGCCGACGAAGCTTTCCACCAGCTTGGGCAGGATCGGCATGATCAGCCCGAGCGCGAACATGTCGAGGAGAAGGGTGACAAAGATGAAGGCCACCGCGCCACCGCGCAAAGGCGCCGCGGCGACCATGCTATCGGAGGCAGCCCCTTCGCTCATGACGGCCGCTTGCGCTTGTGCGCGAAGGGATTGGCCTTCTCGCGGAGCGTAATCCGCACCGGCGTGCCCGGCAGCTCGAAAAATTCCCGCAAGGAATTGACGAGATAACGAAGATAGGATTCCGGCACGGCGTCGGCGCGCGAGCAGAACAGCACGAAACTCGGCGGCCGCGCCTTGGCCTGGGTGATGTAGTTCAGCTTCAGCCGCCGGCCAGACACCGCTGGCGGCGGATTGGCATCGACGGCCTGCTCGAACCAGCGATTGAGCGACGCCGTCGGCACGCGCCGGTTCCATATGGCATAGGCATCCTCGATCGCGCTCATCAGCCGATCGATGCCCTCACCCATCAGGCCGGAGACCGCGACGATCGGCATGCCCTTGACCTGCGGCAGCAGGTGGTCGGCGTCGGTGCGCAGCGCCGAGACGAGCTTGGACTGCCGTCCCACCAAATCCCATTTGTTGACCGCGATCACCAGCGCGCGGCCCTCGCGCTCGATCAGGTCGGCGATCCGCAAATCCTGTTCCTCGAACCTGTTCTGCGCGTCCATCACCAGCACCACGACTTCGGCGAAGCGGATGGCGCGCAGCGCGTCCGCCACCGAGAGCTTTTCCAGCTTTTCCTCGATCCGCGAGCGCCGCCGCAGGCCCGCGGTATCGAACACGCGAAAGTCCCGGCCCTGCCAGTTGATCTCGACGGAAATCGAGTCGCGGGTGGTGCCGGCCTCGGCGCTGGTCAGCAGGCGCTCCTCACCGAGCAGATGATTGATCAGCGTGGATTTGCCGGCATTGGGGCGGCCGACGATGGCCACGCGAATCGGCCGCTTCGACAGATCCTCATCGGATTCGATGATATCGTCATCGTCGAACTCCTCGCTCTCCTCGACCGGCTCTGGCATCAGCGCGCGCAGCGCGTCGTAGAGATCGCTGAGGCCTTCGCCATGTTCGGCTGAAATCTGGATCGGCTCGCCAAGCCCCAGCGCGTAGGCTTCCATCGCGCCGGCATCGCCCTGCCGGCCCTCGCTCTTGTTGGCGACCAGGATCACCGGCTTGTTGGCGCGGCGCGCGAAATCGGCAAAGGCGCGGTCATTCGGCGTCAGGCCTGCGCGCGCGTCGATCACGAACATCAGGGCATCGGCAAGCCCGATCGCAGTCTCGGTTTGCTCCTGCATCCGCGCGGTGAGTGAGCCCTTCGCGCCCTCGTCGAGGCCCGCAGTGTCGATGATGGTGAATTCGAGATCGCCCAGGCGTCCCTCGCCCTCACGGCGGTCGCGCGTGACGCCGGGCTCGTCATCGACCAGCGCCAGCTTCTGTCCGACCAGCCGATTGAACAGCGTCGATTTTCCGACGTTGGGCCGGCCGATAATGGCAATGGTGAAGGAGGACATCGGCGACCCGTGCGCGCCTGACGCGCGTATTTTCGCAAAACTGCATAGTGGTTTGGTTTCGCAATCAGCTTACGCGGATTGGGCAGACTTATCTGCGGTAAAACACCCGCAGATCATTGAATCGTGGCGTGTCTCAATCAGACGAACACTAGAGCGAGATGGCTCTTCGTTGAATCGCCATCTCGCTCTATCTTTTTGTTTAAGCATGATCTTTTCGGAAAACCGGCGTCCACTTTTCCGGATCATGCTTTAGCAAACCAGCGCGCGAAGGCCTGTGACTGAATCGGTTCTGCCGGCGGCTCACTTCACCTCTCCCCTTGTGGGAGAGGGGGCCCGCTGCCGTTGTCTTTGCGTATCAATCTAATCTCATCTCGCTCTAGCGCGTGAAGGTGCCGCTCGGCATCGGCGCGGGGAATGGCGCGGCGGATTGTTGCGGCTGCGCCGATTGGGCGGGCTGTGCGGGTTGTGCCGGTTGGGCGGTCTGCTGCTGATCCGGCGGCGGCTTCGTAGTGCGATGGTGGACGACTTTCTTGGGCTTGGGAGGGGTGCTGCCGTCTTCCCCTGCTGCGGCCGCGGCGGGTTGCGTGTTCCTGGATTTCGCTTGCTTCGATTTCGGTGCCCCGGCGGAAGCCGAGGCCGCCGCTGCAGCCTGGGCGTTCTGCTGATCGATCTGTTCCTGCGCCGAGCCCTTGTACAGTTCCTTCGGCACGCCCTGCTCGAGGCCCGGCACACCGTCGGGGAAAACCGGCTTGCGCTCGCCCGGAATCTTCTTCTTGGTATCGAGAAAATCGAGGAAATCAGTTGGATCCCAGTTGCTCAGGCTATCCGAGCAGCCGGCCAGCACGACCGACAGCGAAACAAGAACGGCGGCAGCGATCAGACGTTGCGAGCGGCGCATGGTCGATTTCTCACTCAACTCTTTTTCTGCCGTCAGCTCTTGGCGACCGGCGGAAGCAATGCCTGCAGCGCTTCTGCGCGCGAGCGCAGGCTTGACGGCGTCTCGCCGTCATTGGCAATCAGATCGAGCCACTTGCGTGCCGCCGCGGTATCGTTGACGCGCCAGGCCGACAACGCCAGCAATTCGCGCGCGGTGTGGCGAAAGGTCGCCCCCGGTGCTGCTTCAGCCTCTAGGCGCTCAAGCATGTTGGGGTAGCTCGCGCTATCCAGCAGCAATCCCGCCGCGCGAACCTTTGCCAGTTCCTGCTCCAGCGCCCCGACGCTGCGATCGGCCGATATGTCGTCGTACAATTTCACCGCGGCCTGCGGATCATGGCTTGCGACTTCCGCCGCGGCGCGCAACCGCGCCAGCATGCGATATCCTGATGGCGCGGTGGCGGCGAGATTGTTGAAAGCCGCTTCCGCCTCGGAATGCTTGCCTTGCTCAGCAAGCTCGGTGGCCTTGTCGAACGCGGCACCGGCC
>JAJYAH010000696.1 GCA_021779635.1 Pseudomonadota bacterium
GAATTCCAAGCCTAGTTTCTGCCGGAATATAAATCGTGGTTCTCGACGAACAGCAGACAATGATTCGGAACACGGCGCGCCAGTTCGCGCGGCAACGGCTCGCGCCTCATGCGGCGCGCTGGGACCGCGAGTCCCATTTTCCGATGGAGGAAATTCGGGAAATGGGTCGGCTCGGGCTGATGGGCATCAACGTGCCGGTCGAATGGGGTGGGGCGGGTGCCGACCAGGTTTCGACGGCCGTGGCGCTCGAGGAAATTGCGGCTGGCGATGCCGCGACCTCGACGGTGATGAGCGGACACAACTCGGTTGGCTGTATGCCGATTGTCAATTTCGGCAATGATGATCAAAAGCGGCGATTCCTCCGGCCGATGGCCGAAGGACGGATGCTTTCTGCGTTTGCGCTAACCGAAGCCCAAGGCGGGTCGGACGCCGCCGCGATGACCACGATGGCGGTTCGGGATGGCGATCAATACATCTTGAACGGCACCAAGCAATTCATCACGTCGGGTAAGAATGCCGACGTGGCGATCATCTTTGCGCGCACCGGTTCGCCCGACGCGAAGGACGGCATTTCGGCCTTCATCGCGCCGACCGGCGTCAATGGTTACACCGTCCTGCGCGTCGAATCGAAGCTCGGCCAGCGCGCTTCCGATACCTGCGAAATCGCCCTCAACGACATGCGGGTGCCGGTGAAAAACAGGCTTGGCCAGGAAGGCGAGGGTCTGCTGATCGCCCTTTCCAACCTGCAGGGTGGTCGAATCGGCATCGCCGCGCAATCGGTCGGAATTGCCCGCGCGGCCTATGAAGCAGCGCTGTCCTATGCGCGTGAGCGAGTCGTGTTCGGAAAGACCATCATCGATCATCAGGCGGTCGGCTTTCGGATTGCGGCCATGGCGACCCGCATTGAGACCGCTCGACAAATGGTGCTGCATGCCGCGGCTCTGACGGTTGCCGGCCTGCCTTGTCTTATGGAAGCCTGCATGGCGAAACTGGTCGCTTCAGAAGCCGCCGAATGGGTTTGCTCTGAAGCGATTCAGACGTTTGGCGGCTACGGCTGTCTCACCGATTTTCCCGTGGAGCGTCTCTATCGCGACGCCCGTGTCTGCCGGATCTACGAGGGCACCAATGACATCCAGCATCTGGTGATCCTGCGCGAGATTCAGAGGCGCCGCTTGGCCTAGGTCGGGCGTATTCAGGCACCTTCTGCGGCAGAACGGGCAGACACTCTGCTGTCGCCTTTCGCGCCGCGCTTCTGCTTTTCGATCATCCTGAGCAGCGTGGTGATCGATATCGAACTCAACGTCGCTATCGCGATATCGTCGATCTCCCGCAGCACCTTATGCAGGGCGCGGCCCTCGTCCTGGTCAACCGGCGGAGAATCTTCGGCGTCGCGGCCAACCTCCTCGAACAGTTGGATCACGTCGAGCAGTGTCACCCGCTTTGGGTTCCCCGAGAAGCGGTAGCCCCCGCCGGCGCCGCGCACCGATTCCACCAGCCTCGCGCGCACCAGACTTCGCAGCACTTTGGCCAGGTGATTGAGCGAAATATCGTATTTCGCGGCGATTTCAGCGGCCGAAATCTGTTGATCGGAGTGGCCTGCGAGTTCCAGTACCGCATACAGTCCGCACAGCGTCGCCTTTTGTAATTTCATCGCCTTCGTTCTTTTGGTTGCGCCGGACCAAAGCGCCAAAATGGACCCAGTGCGACCTTAAAGGCTTAGTCGAGGTCTTTCTCTAACTGAATAAACGGTCCCGCCATCATCCCCAGACTTCGAAAGAAAGACAGAACGAGATGATTGTCGCGATTCAGCATTGTCCGTACCTTCTCCACCCCGGCCTGCCCGAAAGTCTCGCATAACGTCTCGAAAAGCCGGGTGCCGACGCTGTGAACGCGAATCTCCGGATCGACGTTCAAGGCAAAAACCCAGCCACAAGGTTCCGATCCGAATTCGAAAGCCCTGACTTCGCCGGTGATGAAGCCTACCACCCGTCCTTGTTGTTCGGCCACTAGAAATGCTCTACCGGCCCCGCGCGATTGTTGAAAATGGACGAACAATTCTTGCCAGTACTGGAGCTTGGCCTGACCGGTGGTCTTTTCGTCGAGACTTACGATCCAGGGAATATCCTCGGCTAGGGCCGTCCGTATTTCGATATCGCCGAATGGAATCTCTTCCACCGGCTTGATCGGCGTATTCATCCCTGTCTCCCGCTTTTGGTCTTGTCCGGGTTTTTGTGCGGTTATTGGAAGCCTGATTGGCGGTTTTATCATTGATCTGAAGCAAAGGCTGCGGACCATCGCCCAACCGGTTTGGCGTCTGTAACGGCTGCAAGATATTGAATTAAATATCACTTTTTTGATTTTGTCATCCGGTGGGGTGCCTCACCTGAAAAAATATATCAATGCAATGATGTAATGCTGCGATGAAATCTATCAGCACCTTGCTATTATGATATCAGAGGCGATTCCCGACAGAATCGAGGCAAAGACATTGACTGTGGTAGCTGCGAAGAATGGCGTCGAATTCGACGTCGCCAACCGGGTGTTCTTCCGCCTCTATCAGGCGTCGAACCTGATGCACAAGCAGGGCACGCGCTATGTTGGCAAATTCCGAACCACCACGCAGCAATGGGCCGTCTTGGGCGCGCTGGCGCGGCCGCTGGTCCGAGACAGCGGAATGACCGTCAAGGAGCTGATCGAATTCCTCGAAGTCAGCCGGCAGAATCTGACGGCCGTCCTCGATCGCCTGGAGGGACGCTGCTGGATCAAGCGCGTCAAGGACAAGGACGATGGGCGCAGCAGGCGCATTCGCCTGACGGCCGAGGGCAAATCGACGTGGCTCCGCATGCTGGAGCCGATTGAGGCCTTTTACGCTGCGGCCCTGATTGACTTCAGTCAGGATGATCAGGTCATGCTCTATCGACTGCTCGATCGTCTCAAGACGTCGTTGACGAAGGTCTGACGATACGCGGTCGCAAGCCGCACCCTCATCTTACGAGAACGCCTGGATGCCGGTGATGGCGCGACCGAGGATCAGCGCATGCACGTCGTGGGTGCCTTCATAGGTATTCACGGTTTCCAGGTTCGCGGTATGCCGCATCACGTGATATTCGATCTGGATGCCGTTGCCGCCGTGCATGTCGCGGGCGGTGCGCGCGATATCGAGCGCCTTGCCGCAATTGTTGCGCTTGACGATGGAAATCATCTCCGGCGCCATCTTGCCTTCATCCATCAGGCGTCCGACGCGCAAGGAGGCCTGCAGGCCCAGCGCGATGTCGGTCTGCATGTCCGCGAGCTTCTTCTGAACCAGCTGCGTCGCCGCCAGCGGCCGGTTGAACTGCTTGCGGTCGAGCGTGTATTGCCGCGCCCGATGCATGCAGTCTTCCGCCGCCCCCATCGCGCCCCAGGAGATGCCGTAGCGGGCCCGGTTGAGGCAGCCGAACGGTCCTTTCAGGCCGGAAACGTTGGGCAGCAGCGCGCTCTCCGGCACCTCCACGCCTTCCATCACGATTTCGCCGGTGACGGAAGCGCGCAGGCTCAACTTGCCGGTGATCTTCGGCGCCGAAAGACCCTTCATGCCCTTCTCGAGGATGAAGCCGCGGATCTGGTTGTTGTGTTCGGCCGATTTCGCCCACACCACGAACACGTCGGCGATCGGTGCGTTGGAAATCCACATCTTGGTACCGGTCAGCCGGTAGCCGTCCGAGGTCTTCTCGGCACGGGTCTTCATGCCACCGGGGTCGGAGCCGGCATCCGGCTCGGTCAGGCCGAAGCAGCCGACCCATTCGCCGGTGGCAAGCTTGGGCAGATATTTCTTGCGCTGGTTCTCGTCGCCATAAGCGTAGATCGGATGCATCACCAGCGAGGACTGCACCGAATTCATCGAACGATAGCCGGAATCGACGCGCTCGATCTCGCGCGCCACCAGGCCATAGGCGACATAGCTCGCATTGGCGCAGCCATATTCCTCCGGCAGGGTGATGCCGATCAGGCCGAGTTCACCCATCTCGTTGAAAATTTCGCGATCGGTCTTCTCTTCCAGATACGCCTTGGTGATGCGCGGCAGGAGCTTGTCCTGCGCATAGGCACGCGCGGTATCGCGGATCATCCGTTCGTCTTCGGTCAACTGCTCGTCGAGCATGAACGGATCGTCCCACTGGAACGCGGTGCGCTCTGTTTGTTTCAACATCTTGTAACTCTCCACGGCGCACCGCAACTACGTCGCTGCATCGAATCAGCGATTGAACTTTCGGAAATCGGGCTTGCGCTTCTCGCGATACGCCCGGCCGCCCTCTTTCGACTC
>JAJYAH010000697.1 GCA_021779635.1 Pseudomonadota bacterium
TCCGATCTGCTTTAGCCCGTCGATCGGCGGCGCCAGGCGCAACGGCGCGGCGAGGCGGGCCAGATCAGCGCCGGTTGCGACCATCTCGACACCGGGCACGGCCAGTGCGGCTGCCGTCTCGATCGAGAGAATGCGGGCATGGGCCAGCGGCGCGCGGACGAACCTGGCGAACAGGGCGCCGGGGAAGACCATGTCATCGAGAAACCGCGCGTGCCCGGTCAGATGCCGCGCATCTTCGCGCCGCCGCAGTGGCCGGCCGATCTGATTCATGCGGCCCTCGGCAGCGAACGGCCCGTGGCGTAGTCAAACAGATACAGCCTGGATGCGGTGGGGCCGAAGCCGATCGCTGATGCGTCTATCATTCCGAAAGCCTAGGCAGTTCCGGGCCGCGCCGGAATCCCCGCCGCGCGAATTGCTGCCCGAGCGCATTCGGGCTGTCCATCGCTGTGGTCTCACCAAGGAGGCTGTTGCGTCTTGATGACCTGAAAGGCAGCGCCGGGGTTGGGCTGATTCATTGCTCGGTAACCCGTGGATCCCCTCCTCCCCCCGATTTCGGGATGGCGGCGGTAACGACGCTGCCCGCGGGTCTGGCACGTTGCGCAGCCACTGCGATCGCTATTTCCCGGCGTTTCTGCAACTGCTGGTCGGCAAACACACCCAGCAAAATGACCGTTCCCATCACAGCGAAATTCAACGAGCTGGGGATCCCCAGGATGTTGACAAGATTTTGCAAGACCTGGAGCAAAGCGGTACCGAGCACGATACCAAGAATCGAGCCTTCGCCGCCGCGAAGGCTGCAACCGCCCAGAACGGCAGCGGCTATGGCATACAATTCGTAGAAATTGCCGAATGTCGAGGGGGAGACGGAATTCGTGTAGAACACCAGAAAAATCGTCGAAATTCCGGCAAGCAGTCCGCTCAGCACATAGGCCCCGGCGATGACGAGGTTCGTGCTAATGCCCGAATACCGCGCCGCTTCCTCGTTCTTGCCCACAGCAAAAAGGTAACGGCCGAACACGGATCGATGAAGCACCACACCGAGGATCAGCGCCACGATGATCAGGAAGATAAAGCTGTGCGGTATCCCGAAGCTGCGGCCGGACGCGAGCCAACTGAGTGTGTCCGCGCTGTCTCCGTACCCGAATCCCATCGTTGAATCATCGGTGTAGTAGCGCGCGGCACCCCGGTAGATCAGCAGCCCGCACAACGTCACAATAAATGGCTGCATCCGGACCCGCGTGATCAGGAAACCCTGGATCGCACCAAGCAGAAGGCCGCCGGCCAGGACCGCCATCAAGGATAGCGGCCAGCTGACACCCCGATTGGCCACCAGATCGATGAAGATCACGCCCAGTAGCGAGAACATGGAGCCAACCGACAGGTCGATGCCGCCGGTGATGATGGTGAGCCCCTCGCCGATCGAGAATATTCCGAACAGACCGATCAGATTGGCCATGTCGAGAAGGTTCACACCAGAAAGGAATAGCGGATTGAGTATCTCGGTAATGATGCTGATGAGCACCAGCAGCAAAAATAGTCCAAGTTCCTTCTTTGGCAGCATCAATGCGCCTCCGCGGTGTCCGGGTCTTGTCCAATCGCCAGGCGCAGTACGTTGTATTCGCTGAACTGGGGGCGCTGAAGAATGCCGCTGATCGTGCCCTCGTGCATCACCGCGATCCGGTCGGATACGCCGATCACTTCCTCCATGTCCGAGGAGATCATCAGGATCGCGACGCCATGATCGGCAAGTTCTCGTATCAGCAGGTAAATCTCGTTCTTGGCGCCCACATCGACGCCGCGCGTTGGTTCATCGAACACCACCACCTTTGGCTGCATCGACAGCCATTTGGCGAGAACCACCTTTTGCTGGTTGCCGCCGGACAGCGTGACGACCGGGGTGTGGTCGCCTTGTGTCCGAATGGACAGTCGCGCTCTCTGCGCGCGTGAAACCGTCAGTTCCAAGTCCCGCTTGACCAGCTTCATCTGGGTATAGGCCCGCAGACTGGCGAGCGTTATGTTCTCCACGAGCGGCATATCCAGGATGAGTCCGGACCGTTTGCGGTCCTCCGGCACCAGGTAAATCCCGTGACGGATAGCATGGCTTGGCGAGGTGATGCGGACCGGCTTGCCATCCACCCGGATTCCCCCGCCCAAAATTCGATCGATCCCGAAGATCACCCGAGCCAGTGATGTGCGCCCGGATCCGACCAACCCGGCAAGCCCGAGGATTTCGCCGCGCCGGATGGACAGCCGCACCTGCCGATCCGGGAAAGCAGGCGTTATCACGCTCTCGATTTCGCAGCCCCCGTCGCTGCTTTCGGTTTCGGGCGGAATATACAGCGCCTTGAGGTCCCGCCCTATCATCAGCCGGATCATCGCCGCGTGGGTTACGGCGTCACGCGCCAATTCGCCCGCAATACGGCCATCGCGCAGGCAGACCACGCGGTCCGCGCAGGATTTCACCTCACCCAAGCGGTGCGAGATGTAGATCACCGCCACCCCATCCGCCTTGAGTTCGCTGATCACCTGCAGAAGCCGCTCCGTTTCCTTTAGGGTCAGACTGGAGGTGGGTTCATCCATGATGATGACGCGTGCTGCGATCGACAGCGCCTTGGCGATTTCCACCAACTGGCGCTGGGCGATCGATAAATTTTCGACCGGGGTGTCCGGCCCGAAATCCGCGCCCAGGCGTTGCAGCAGCGGCGCCACGCTATCACGCAGCCGCTTGCGGCTGACGAGACCGAAGCGGCGCGGTTCGCGGCCCATGCCAACGTTGGCGGCGACGTCTAGATTTTCGAAAAGATTGAGCTCCTGGTGCACGAAAGCGATGCCAGCCCGAGCGGACTGGTTCACGCTGAGCATGGCGTGATCCTGGCCGTCGATCCTGATGTTTCCGGCGGTGGGGGCAACGATGCCCCCCAGAATCTTCATGAGCGTTGATTTGCCAGCCCCGTTCTCGCCGATCAGGCCCAAGACCTCACCGCGGTCAACCCGCAGGCTGATATCATCCAGCGCGGTGACACCCGGATAGATCTTGGTGATCCCGATAAGTTCGAGCAGGGCTTCTGGTCGCTGACCCAAGCTACTTGGCCAGAAGCTGCTTCATGGAATCCTGGAATGCCGCGACGTTCGACTTCTCGATCACGCGGGTCGGGATGATGATCAGCTTGTTCGGCGGAATAAATGACCTATCATTGTTGATATATTTGATTAAGTCGGTCATGGACTGGTACCCAAACTCGAACGGTTGCTGGACGATCGTTGACTGGATGGTGCCATCGGCGATGCCGCGCAACGTCTGCGGGTCTTCATCGAAGCCAACGATTTTGATCTTGCCCGCTTTTCCCGCGTCCTTCACCGCCGAGTAGATCTGCGGCGTGTTGTAGGAATACAGCCCGACGAGGCAATCGATCCCGCCTTTTGCCAGCGCGTCCTGCGCGTTCGACTTGGCCTTGGCGAAATCGACGCCGTCGGTGCGAATGTCCGCGATTTGGATATTGCTGCCGGCGAGAACGTCCTTGATCCCCTGGACCCGCTCGCGCGCGTTGTCGGCGTCCATCGTGCCGACGAACATCATGACCTTGCCGCCGTTGGGCAGGGCTTTTTTGATCTCCTCGCCCGCTTGCCGGCCGGCGGCGACGTTATCGGTGCCGATATACACGGCACGGTTCGACTGCGGCGCGTCGCTGTCGGTGGTGAACAACGCCGCTTTTGCCGCAACCTTGTTGAACTCGGCGGTGGAGTTCTTCGGATCGATCGCCGAAATCGAGACGCCGCTGACGCCGCGTGCCAGCAGATCGTCCAGTTCGCGCCGCTGTTCGGCTGCCGTGGCCTGGCCGGTGATCACGACCTCCATGCTGTAATCGGGATGCTCCTTTTGGGCTTTCTCGACCCCCCGCTTGGCGATGGTCCAGAAATCGGCCGCGGCGTTGGTGACCAGCGCAAGCTGCTTCTTGCCCTGGGCCATCGCCGGCGTGACCAGCAACGCCGCGGCCAACGCGGAAGTGAGGATTTTTTTCATTTGGTTCTCCTGGACGTTATCGGTTCAGTCGGAAGCCTGCCCTTGTGCGGTTATCATCGTCCGCATTCGCCACCCATAGACGTTGATAATCGGGACGAAGGCAAGTCCACAGGTCAGGGTCTGAGTAAAGCCGTCGATCTGCGCATGCCGGATCTTCTGGCTATTCACCGTAAAGTCATTTCTAAATCGCTAATGGTGCTTTTACGAATCGTATAACCGGCTGTGGGGGGTAAGCGCGACGAACGCAGCAACCTCGCCGGATTGGGGCTAGCCGCCG
>JAJYAH010000698.1 GCA_021779635.1 Pseudomonadota bacterium
ATGGCTGGTCGCCGCATCCGGCGGCGAGGTCAAGGTATTCGTCGACACCGCCGCGGTGATGGAAAAGCCGCTGGCGCAGGCCGCGGGACTGGGCTGGCAGGGCAAGCACACCAACCTGGTATCGCGCGAATTCGGCTCCTGGCTGTTTCTCGGCGCGATCTTCACCTCCGCCGAACTGCCGCGCGACGACGCCGAGGCCGACCATTGCGGTTCCTGTCAGGCCTGCCTCGATATCTGCCCGACCGCGGCGTTTCCGGCGCCTTACAGGCTCGACGCACGGCGCTGCATTTCCTATCTCACGATCGAAAACAAGGGTCCGATCCCGCGTGAATTTCGCAAGGCGATCGGCAACCGCATCTATGGCTGCGACGATTGCCTCGCCGTCTGCCCGTGGAACAAGTTCGCGCAGGCCGGCCGCGAAGCGAAACTTGCCGCGCGCGAGGAATTGCGCGCGCCCGGCCTTGCCGATCTTGCACGGCTCGACGACGCGGCGTTTCGCGGCCTGTTTGCCAAATCGCCGGTCAAGCGCATCGGCCGCGACCGCTTCATCCGCAACGTGCTGATCGCGATCGGCAACTCGAACGAGCCTGGCCTGGCCGTCGAAGCCGAACGCCTGCTTGGCGACCAAAGCCCGCTGGTGCGCGGCGCCGCGGTATGGGCGCTGGCGCAATTGAAGGGAGTTGCGGAATTTGCAGCCCTTGCGTCGGAAGCGATTCGCACCGAGAGCGACGAGACCGTGCTTAGCGAATGGCAGGTGGATGGTGGGGTGAATTGCACCACCCACCCTTGATTTGACGCCGCGGAATCCGTCATGGTCCTTCACGCATGACAAATCAGCCTTTCTTCACCAAAGACCGCGACGCTTTCATCCCGACACAGATTGCGAACGGCCCGTGGGACCCGAAATCGCTGCACGGCCGTGTCGTCGTTGGACTATTGGCGTTCGTGATCGAGCAGCGTCACGGCGCCAACGATTTCGTGCCGGCGCGGCTGACGGTGGACATGTTCCGCCTGCCGAACTTCGCAGCCATCGAAGTCACCTCGCGGGTGATCCGCGACGGTCTGCGCATCCGGGTTGTCGAAGCCGAGTTTTTCAGCGGCGGCGTCAGCATGGCACGCGCGTCCTGCCAGTTGCTGCGCAAGACCGAAAACCCGCAAGGCCTGGTGTGGTCGCCGCCGAACTGGGACGTGCCGGCGCCCGCCGACATTCCCGCGCCGACCGATCCGCGGCTTGGCATGAACGGCAAATGGACCACCCGCCCGATCGTCGGCGCGATGGGCACCGTCGGGCCGCGGCGGCTATGGATGAGCGAGGTGCGCGACCTCGTCGAGGGCACGCCGCTGACGCCGTTCGTGCGGGTCGCGGTGGCGGCGGATTTTGCCAGCCCCTTCGCCAATGCCGGCGATCGCGGCCTCGGCTACATCAACAGCGACGTCACGCTGTATCTGCATCGGCTGCCGGTGACGCCATGGATCGGATTCGAGGTCGTGAACCACCACGCCGCCGATGGCATCGCGATCGGCGAATGCTGGCTGTACGACGAGCTAGGCCCGATCGGCACCTCCACCGTCGCCGCCCTGGCGCAGCGCAAGCCGATGGCCAAGCCCCCGCCGTGACATCAACTCACGCCAGATGCCGCTGCATCTCCGGGCGTGCTTTCAATGCGGCGCCTTGTCTGGCGACAATCTTGGCGATGCGCTCAGGCGCGAAGTTCATGTCGACGAACGCGGTCGCGGTATTGGCGACCTCGTGATATTCCGCGATCTTGCCGTCGCGGAGCTTCATGATCGCGACGCCCTCGAACATCGCGCGCGCCCCCTTGGCCTCGGGCAGCGTCGAGCGATAGCTGAACGTATAGCGGGCATAGAGCGTCTGCCCGTCGCTGACCGGCGCATGCATGTCCCAGCGAAAATCCATGGCCGTGCGATAGAACCAGTCATCGATCAAGTCAGCGATTTTGGCGCGCCCGGCAAACGCGCCGTAAAACGCATCGTGATAGACCCCGTCTTCGGTAAACAGTTCCGCAAGGGCGGCACCATTGTGCTGTTCGACGGCGTCGCAGAATGCGCGGAGCATGGCGGTGGTGTTCATTCGATCCTTCCCGATCCGGTCAAGGCTCGTTATTGGCCGGTGAAACGTCCCGGACGATGACGGCTGAGTTTGGAGAACCGCTTCGACGAACGCAATCAGATCTCCGCCACGGCCGCGATCATCCGCGCGATATCCTGCGGCCGCGACAGCCGGTGATCGCCGTCCTGGATCACCGTCAGCACCACGTCGTCGGCCGGAAGCCGATGGGCCAGCGCGAAGGCATGCTGCCATGGCACGTCCGGGTCCTGCGCGCCCTGCAGGATGCGAACCGGGCATCCCACATTGATCGAGCCGCCAAGCAGCAGATGATTGCGGCCCTCCTCGATCAGCGCGCGGGTGATCGGATAGGGCTCGCCATAGGCCGATGGCCGCAGCCACACGCCGTTGGTCTCGATCTGGCGGCGGGCTTCGGGCGAGAAGCCTTTCCACATCAACTCTTCGGTGAAATCCGGCGCCGGCGCGATCAGCACCAGTCCGGCCAGCGATGCACGCTTGGCCGGGCGCCGCGCCATCTCGCGCGCCAGCAGCAGCGCCATCCAGCCGCCCATCGATGAACCGATCACGACCTGCGGCCCCGTGCAGAACTGCTCGAACACCGCGACGGTTTCTTCGAGCCAGCGGCCGATCGTGCCGTCGACGAACGCGCCGCCGGATTCGCCATGGCCGGAATAATCGAACCGGACGCAGGCCCGGTTCCGCTCGGCGGCCCATGCATCCAGCGCGATCGCCTTGGTGCCCCGCATGTCCGAATTGAAGCCTGAGAGCCAGAACAGCCCGGGCGCGGAGCCTGCGCGGGCGCGCACCGCGATGCGGCGCCGGCCGGCATCGTTGCCGACCTCGATGAAGGCCGGTTCCTGATCCGGCGCGCCTGCCGACGAGTTTGTCATGGATCGTTCACCTTTCGGCGGCGTTTTGGTTGAGCGCGCACGATCCGTCAACGGGCATCGATACCGCCAGTGGGTAGCGCGGCGCTTGCGGAATGGAAGCATGCCCTCTATGTGGGCTGATCTGAACCAAACTGAACCAAACTGTCTTGCCGGCGTTAGCCGGCGTGACCAAAATGCCTCGCCTTTGACGGTTTTCGGACCCCGGCGTTCGAGTTTGCTTGCCCGTCCGGCCTTATTCCTTCAAAATACAACCTTCGTTCACAACATTGGAGAGTTACCCATTCGCCGTCCCAACAGAGCCCCGCCCGCTGCCACCAAAGACGGGCCGCGCACCAACGATGAAATCCGCAACCACGAAATCCAGCTGATCGATCAGACAGGCCTCAATCACGGCAATGTCGAAACGATCGCCGCCATCAAGATGGCGATGGAAGCCGGCATGGACCTTGTGGAGATTTCGCCCAATACCAATCCTCCCGTTTGCAAGATCATGGACTACGGGAAGTTCAAGTATTCGGCCCAGAAAAAAGCGGCGGAAGCCCGCAAGAAACAGAAGATCGTCGAGATCAAGGAGATCAAGCTGCGGCCGATGATCGACGATCACGATTACGAAGTGAAGATGCGCGCGATGCAGCGGTTCTTCGAGGAAGGCGACAAGGTCAAGGTCACCTTGCGCTATCGCGGCCGAGAAATGGCGCATCAGGAAATCGGCACCAAGCTGTTGGACAAGGTCAAAAGCGACGTCGCGGAAATCGCGAAGGTCGAGCAGGACGCGCGTTTCGAGGGCCGTCAGGTCGTGATGGTTCTGGCGCCGCGCTGACAAGCTTGCGAATCGCAGGCAATGAAATACGGCCCGTCAGATGGTCTGGCGGGCCGTTTGCTTTGAACCTGGATTGGCCTCCGGGTCTGGAGCTAGCTTCGCGTGGCCTGCCGGCTACCCGCTGCGGCGGTCGCCGGAAATGACCCCGCTAAAGGCGCCCGGCCGTGACCGCGCCATGGTTGGCGTCAGTGATCTGTCGGATGGCTGGCTGCACGGTTCATCGTTGCTAATCGCGCGCGCTTCTGCCATAAGCGCGGACTTCATCGCCCGGCTGATCAAGGGCTGCCGTGTCGATGCCCGTGCCGATTGTTTCGATTACGAAATAATTGAGCACTTTCAACGCTCTAACGAGCATTCGAGCCGACCGAGCGCCTTCACGGGCGCTTTCGTGTTGCGGCAACAGGAGAGCCAAATGCCCAAGCTGAAGACCAAGTCAGGCGCCAAAAAGCGCTTCAAGGTGACTGCCACCGGCAAAGTGATGCACGCCCA
>JAJYAH010000047.1 GCA_021779635.1 Pseudomonadota bacterium
CATGCCGAGGACTACGTGCATCGCATCGGCCGCACCGGCCGCGCCGGCCGTGCCGGCACCGCGATCACCATCGTCACGCCGCTTGATCAGAAATCGATGGCCGCGATCGAAAAACTGATCGGCAAAACCATTCCCCAGGCCGAAGGCAGCGTCGAGGTTCAGCCGACATCGCCAGCCGGCGGCACGGAAAAGCCGCGCGAGCCGCATGCGCGCGACGGTTCAAGAGAGGGTTCGCGAGGAGGCCGCAAGCCCCGCCGTGAACGCGAACCCCGCCGCTCCGGCGGCGGCCGCGAGCCCGCCCACCAGGCGCCGGCCGCTGCATTCACGCCGCCGGTCGCTCCTCCTGCCTCGCGCACGCCCTCGATCGGCCGCGCCGAAGCACCGCCGGTGCCGCGCGATCCGGCGTCGGAGCCTGCCGATCACTCGCATCTTCCGGCGTTCCTGTTGCGACCCGTTCGCGTCAGGGTCTGACGTGACAAAAGTCTGATTTTGCAGGGACCTTCGCGTAAAGGGCCCGCGATCCTCGACGTCCCGAACGGGAGCCCGTTTACCGGTCGTTCATTCTCGTCCGTTAACTTAGCAGCGATAATTTAATCATTGCTACGGAAACGGGCAGAACGCTCGCTATTGAGGACGCGATCAGTGATAAAGCCGCTCGACGAGCATGAACGCACCATGGCCTTCGCCGAAGTTGCGCTTGGCCAGATCAAATCGCTCCGGCAAACCGCCGTGCCTCGCAACTATGAAATCTGGTACGTCTACGCGACCGGATACAATTCGCCGCTCAACAAGATTATCAACGAGACGCTGGCGCGCAACGGCAAGCTGACCGAGGCCGATCTCGAGCAGATCTACGAAACCTATCTTTCCCAGATCAAGACATCCGACCGTATCGACAAGGTCGGCGCGCGTGTGATCGGGGAAATCGACGACGTGATGAACCTCATCAGCCAAGCCCTCGGAATGTCGGCCAGCTACGACAAGAGCCTGTCCGGCGCGACCCAGAAGCTCGCGGTCGCCCAGAGCCGCGATCAGGTCAAAGCCGTTGTCGAATCGCTGGTGACGTCGACCCGCGAGATGCGCGACACCAACAAGGCGCTGGAAGACCGGCTGACACTCTCGAAATCGGAGATCAGCAATCTTCAACAGAGTCTGGAGGCGATCCGGGCCGAAAGCCTGACCGATCCCCTCACCGGCCTCGGCAACCGCAAATATTTCGACCGCTCGATCGAGGCGGCGGTACAAAATGCGCTCGCCAACGGCGAGCCGCTTTCACTGCTGATGTTCGACATCGACCACTTCAAATCGTTCAATGACTCCTACGGCCACCTCACCGGCGACCAGGTGCTCCGCCTGGTCGGCATGTCGCTGAAGCAGACCATCAAGGGCCAGGACATCACCGCGCGCTACGGCGGCGAGGAATTCGTAGTGGTGCTGCCCAACACCGCGCTGCGCCAGGCGCTGACGGTCGCCGACCATATCCGCCGCGCCATCATGTCGAAAGAATTGAAGAAGAAATCCACCGGCGAAATTCTCGGCCGGGTCACCATCTCGGTCGGCGTTTCAATGCTGAAGCCCGATGACGATACCGATTCGCTGATCGAACGTGCGGATGCCTGCCTCTATGCCGCCAAGCGCAGCGGCCGCAACCGCGTGATCTGCGAAGCGGATCCGGAATATGTCGCCGAGACTCGCAGTCAGGTCGCCTGACGGTAAACCGGCATCCTCTTGGTGAGGAGCGCGTCTCCGCGCGTCCCGAACCATGGATGTGACCGGTGGGCGTTGCCATCCTTCGAAACGCACGCAAAGCGCGCTTCTCAGGATGAGGACCTTTTCTTTGGCACAAGCTTCTTCGACGTCGGCCTCTTCCCGGCCGCCGATTTCTTGACCGCCGTCTTCTTCGCCTTGGGAGGCTTGCGCAGCGCCGCCCGTTGGGCGGCCGATAGCGCCGCCGTCGCCCAATCCGCCAACTCCTCTGAATCATCGAACAGCCGTGCCGGCAATTGCCAGTACGAGTTGACCGTGACCGTCTTCGCTGTCTTGCGCTGCTGATACTGGAACGGCCCCGATCCCTCGGCCTCGAATTGCGGGATGTTTTGTTCGTCGGCGCGGAAATAGAGACCACCGCGCAGCGCCAGCGCAAAATTCACGCCGTCGACGGAGATCCCGAAGCCGGAAAACATCCGGCGGATCGTCACCGGCCCGAAGTCCGCGAACAGGTCGATCAGGAAATCGCGGTCCATGCGATGCCGCTCACTCCCTTGCGAATCGTCCCACGCCTCGCCGCGACGATCCTCGTCAGCCTTCGGCCTTGGCTGCCTTAAGCTGCACCGATTCACCGCAGCCGCAGGCGCCGGTCTGGTTCGGATTGTTGAAGATGAACTGCGCTGACATCTTGTCGACCTTGTAGTCCATCTCGGTGCCTAACAGGAACAGCACGGCCTTGGGATCGACCAGTATCTTGACGCCCTTGTCCTCGACGACCTCGTCTGTCGGGCGGACATCGTGGGCATATTCGACCGTATAGGATTGCCCGGCGCAGCCGCCGTTCTTGATCCCGACCCGCAGGCCCACAATCTCCGAATCGGCGCGCCTGGTCAGTTCGGCAATCCGCAGCGCCGCGGCGTCGGTCAGCTTCATTACTTGCGGACGGGGTCGCGGCTTCGGCCTGGCGGCCGGTGTTGTTGAAGCAGGTGTCATGTTAGTCATCTATTTAGTCCTCGCAGCACATCAATGCCGCCATAGTCGATTTCAGTCTCGCAATTAACGGAAAGCGCGTTTCCCTCCCGATGGCAGAGGTGAAACCAAACTCACCGTCGACGACAAACTTGATTGCGATTTTAGCCCTGGTCCACTAACGCTTCACCACATATTGAGGACGAGGCGCGCCTCGTCGGTCATCCGGTCCGGCGTCCATGCCGGCTCCCAGACCAGATTGATATTGACGATGCCGATTCCGGGAACGCTGGCGATGGCGTTCTCAACCATCTGCGGCAATTCGCCGGCCGCCGGACAGTTCGGCGTCGTCAGCGTCATCTCGACATCCACGGTGCGGTCGTCCTTGATGTCGACCTTGTAGATCAGGCCGAGCTCATAGATATCGGCCGGAATTTCCGGATCGAACACGGTCTTCAGCGCGGCCACGATTTCGGTGGCCAGCCGCTCGGTTTCTTCCGGCGGCAACGCCGAATGCGTTTCCATGTTGCTGGTTTTGACTTCGCCATCCCCGGCTTCGTTATTCCTGGCTTCGCGATTCTTGGTTTCAATTGTGTCGGTCATGAGAACAATTCCCGCGCCTTGATCAGCGCCTGCGCCAGATGGTCGACTTCTTCCCGGGTATTATACATCCCGAATGAGGCACGGCACGTTGCCGTGACGTTGAACCGCTCTAAAAGCGGCATGACGCAATGGGTGCCGGCTCGCACCGCGATGCCCTGCCGATCGATCACGGTCGCGACATCATGGGGATGCGCGCCCTTCATCTCGAACGAGATCAGCGGCCCCTTGCCCCGTGCGGTACCGATCAGGCGCAGCGAATTGATTTCGCGCAGGCGCTCCTGGGCATAAGTCAGAAGGCCATGCTCGTGCGCGGCAATGCGTTCCTTGCCAATCGAATTGACGTAATCGATCGCGGCACCAAGACCCACCGCCTCAACGATCGCCGGCGTTCCCGCCTCGAATTTATGCGGCGGATCGCCGTAGGTGACCCAGTCTCTTGCGACCTCGCGGATCATCTCGCCGCCGCCATTATAGGGCCGCATCGCCACGAGATGGGCGTGCTTGGCATAGAGCACGCCGATGCCGGTCGGGCCGTAGAGCTTGTGACCGGTGAAGACATAGAAATCGCAATCGATATCCCTGACGTCCATGGCCAGATGAACGGCAGCCTGACTGCCGTCGACCAAAACCGGGATACCGCGGGCATGGGCAATCCTGACCACGTCCTTGACGGGAACGATGGTGCCAAGCGCATTCGACATCTGCGTGATCGCCACCAGTTTGGTGCGATCGGTCAAGAGCTTCTCGAACTCGTCGATCAGGAAATTGCCCTCGTCGTCGACATCAGCCCATTTGATGACGGCGCCATGACGCTCCCTGAGGAAATGCCAGGGCACGATATTGGAATGATGCTCCATGATCGAGAGCACGATTTCGTCGCCGGCCTTGATATTCGGCTCGCCCCAGGAGGAAGCCACGAGATTGATCGCTTCGGTGGCGTTACGGGTAAAGACGATCTCTTCGTTGCGTCCGGCATTGAGAAATTTCGCGACCTTGGCGCGGCCGCCTTCATAGGCCTCCGTCGCTGCATTGGCGAGATAATGCAGCCCGCGATGCACATTGGCGTATTCGCTCTTGTAGGCCTCGGTCATGCGTTCGAGCACCGCATTGGGCTTCTGCGCCGACGCCGCGTTGTCGAGATAGACCAGCGGCTTGCCATAGACCTGCAGCGATAGCGCGGGAAAATCTTCCCGCACCCGGGCCACGTCATAGGAACCATTTGAGACTGCTGGGTGCATGATCAACCTCGTGCCGCGAGCCAGCGCTGGGCTGCCGATATCGCAAGTTCACGCAAGGCGTCATCGGCGATCGATTCGATCGCTTCTCCGACGAACGCCTGGATCAGCAGCGCCTGGGCTTCCTTCTCGGAAAGCCCGCGCGCCCGCAAGTAGAACAGCAGGCTGTCGTCGAGCGCGCCGGTGGTGGCGCCATGGCCACAGGTCACGTCGTCGGCGAAAATTTCGAGTTCAGGCTTGTTGTCGGCCTCGGCCTCGTCGGACAGCAACAGCGCCCGCGTCATCATCTTGGCGTCGGTCTTCTGCGCCCGGGGTCGAACCATGATGCGGCCCTGAAACACTGAATGGCCGCCATCGTCGACGACGGCGCGGAAGATCTCGCGGCTCGCGCAATTCGGCACCGCATGATCCAGGAACAGCGTGGTGTCAGCATGCTGGCGGCCATTGAGCAGATTGACGCCGTTGGTCTCGACCCGCGACCCTTCGCCGGTAAAGGCGATGACGGCCTGATACCGACTCACATGCGATCCGCTGGTCATGCCGAACGTGTTGAAATGCGATTTTGCCCCAAGCGTCACCACGGACGAGGAGATGTTGAAGGCCTCGCGGCCATCTTCGATCAAACGCACATGATCAAGCCGCGCGCCGTCGCCGACGGCGAGGACCAGCGAGTCATGGACCTGATAGGTTTTGGCGCCCTCAGCGGCGATGTAGCTTTCCACCAGGGTCGCGCTTGCACCGTTACCGATCTTCACCAGCGAGCGCGTGAACATCGCAGACGGCTGTGCGCCGCTGGCGATATGAACGATGTGCAGGGGCTGCGAAAGCGCCGCGCCATCGGCGACCTCGATCACGACGCCATCCGTCATCATCGCGCTGTTGAGCGCCACCATGGGATCGGAGCTACCGGTTGCGAACACTTGCGCGTGGATCGCAGAATCGCCGGCTTCCAGCACCTCGCGCAGCGTGCGGATGCCCAGTCCCTTTTCCGGACTGCCGGTTTCGGACAGCTTTGCGGCAAACGCCCCATCCACCAGCACCAGCCGGCGCGCGCCCGCGATGGCATGCAGCTTCAATGCGGCGCCCCCGCGCGACAGCGCCGCTGCGTCCGGCGGCGCCACCAGCGGCAACACCTCGCGCATCAGCACGCGCAGGTCGGTATATTTCCAATCCTCGATCCGCCGATGCGGCAGTCCGGAGCGCTCGTAAGCCTCGAACGCCTGCCGACGCGCCTCGGCGACCTTGCCGGTGCCCGGCAGCTGGTCGCGCACGACGGCGAACGCGTCGCTCAGCGCGGTTTCCGTCTTTGCTTCAGCTCTTACCAGTGCGACGTTCATGCCAAAATCCGTTTGCCCGGCCCGATCGTTCAGGCGGCGTCTTCGAACTGCGCGTAGCCGGAAGCCTCGAGCTCCAGCGCCAGTTCCTTGCCGCCGCTCTTGACGACCCGGCCCTTCGACATCACGTGGACGACATCGGGCACGATGTAATTCAACAGGCGCTGATAATGCGTGATCACCACCATCGCCCGATCCGGCGAGCGCAGCGCATTGACCCCGTCCGCGGCGACCCGCAGCGCATCGATGTCCAGGCCGGAATCCATCTCGTCGAGGATGCACAGGCTAGGCTCGAACAGCGCCATCTGCAGAATCTCGTTGCGCTTCTTCTCGCCGCCCGAAAAGCCGACATTGACGCCGCGGCGAAGCATGTCCTGCGGAATGTTGAGAGACGCGGCAACCGCGCGGACCTTCTTGAGAAAATCCGGCGTGGAGAATTCGCTCTCGCCGCGGGCCTTGCGCTGGGCGTTCAGCGCGGAGCGCAGAAAGGTCATGGTGGCGACACCCGGAATCTCCACCGGATACTGGAACGCCAGGAATACGCCCTTCGAAGAGCGCTCGTCCGGCGACATCTCCAGCAGGTTCTCGCCGTTGAACAGAATCTCGCCGCCGGTGACTTCGTAGCCGGGCTTGCCGGCGATCACGTGGCTCAGCGTCGATTTGCCGGAGCCGTTCGGCCCCATGATGGCGTGAACTTCGCCCTTGTTCACGGTCAGCGAAAGCCCGTGGAGAATCTCGCGCTCTTCGACGCGGACTTGCAGGTCTTTTACTTCAAGCAATGGCATCACGCTCTTCCGTCTTTCGTTTGTCCCGCGTCCCGAGCAGCGCCAAAGACCTGTCTCGAAGAACGCGGCCGACATTTTCGTTTCTTATTCGTTTCAGTCCTGCGAGACGGCCGCCAGACGGCCTCCGCGGGATGAGGAATTATCCAACCGATCCTTCCAGCGAGATCGAGATCAGCTTCTGCGCCTCGACCGCGAATTCCATCGGCAGTTGCTGCAGCACGTCCTTGACGAAGCCATTGACCACGAGGCCGACGGCTTCCTCCTGGCTCAGCCCGCGCTGCACGCAATAGAACAGCACGTCCTCGGAAATCTTCGAGGTAGTCGCCTCATGCTCGAACAGCGCGGAAGAATTCTTCGCTTCGATGTACGGCACGGTATGCGCGCCGCATTTGTCGCCGATCAGGAGCGAATCACAGGCCGTGAAATTGCGCGCACCGGTGGCCTTGCGATGCGCGGTGACAAGCCCGCGATAGGTATTCTGCGAGACCCCGGCGGCGATGCCCTTGGAGATGATCCGGCTCGTGGTGTTCTTGCCGAGATGCAGCATCTTGGTGCCGGAATCCACCTGCTGGTGCCCGTTCGAAATCGCGATCGAATAGAATTCGCCGCGCGAATTGTCGCCGCGCAGGATGCAGCTTGGATATTTCCAGGTGATGGCGGAGCCGGTTTCGACCTGGGTCCAGGAGATCTTTGAATTGTTGCCGCGGCAATCGCCACGCTTGGTGACGAAATTGTAGATGCCGCCCTTGCCTTCCGAGTTGCCGGGATACCAGTTCTGCACCGTCGAATATTTGATCTCGGCATCGTCGAGCGTGACCAGTTCGACCACGGCGGCGTGCAACTGGTTTTCGTCGCGTTGCGGCGCGGTGCAGCCTTCGAGATAGCTGACGTAGGCGCCCTTGTCGGCGATGATCAGGGTGCGCTCGAACTGGCCGGTGTTGCGCTCGTTGATGCGGAAATAGGTCGACAGCTCCATCGGGCAGCGCACGCCCGGCGGCACGTAGACAAACGAGCCGTCGGAGAACACTGCCGAATTCAGGGTCGCAAAGAAATTGTCCGAGGTCGGGACAACCGTGCCGAGATATTTCTTCACCAGTTCCGGGTGCTCCCGGATCGCTTCCGAGATCGGCATGAAGATCACGCCGGCCTGCTTCAGCTCCTTCTGGAAAGTGGTCGCGACCGAGACCGAATCGAACACCGCATCGACCGCGATGCGCCGCTCGCCTTCCGGGCGTACCACGCCTTCGAGTATTTCCACTTCGCGCAGGGGAATACCGAGCTTCTCGTAGGTCTTGAGAATTTCCGGATCGACCTCGTCGAGCGAGGCCAGTTCTTTCTTCTTGGGTGCCGAATAGTAATAGAGATCCTGGTAATCGATCCTGGGATAATCGACGCGCGCCCATTTCGGCTCGGTCATGGTCAGCCAGCGGCGATACGCCTCAAGCCGCCACTCCAGCATCCAGGCCGGTTCGTTCTTCTTTGCGGAAATAAAGCGGACGGTGTCTTCCGACAGCCCCTTTGGAGCCTTGTCCGACTCGATAACAGTCTCAAATCCATATCGATATTGATCGACGTCGATCCGGCGAACCCGATCGACCGTCTCTTGTACGGCCGCCATTCTCTTCCTCCGCTCGCGGTTTCAAGGACCGCGGTGGATCAAATCTGAAACACTATTACGATGTTTCCCGGACGAAATCACCTGCTTAGAACCGTTCAAGCCGTGTTTCGTCGCACCCCTCTAAGTAGGGTGTCAGCGAGCTTTCGCCAAGCCTGAAGACAGCGATCGACGTCCGCATCCACCGTGGACCAGCCCATACTGAGCCGCACCGCGCCCTGAGCGAGCTCGGGCCCAAATCCCATCGCTTTCAGCACGTGCGATGGTTGCACTTTGCCCGAAGAACAGGCCGACCCCGAGGAAACTGCGATTCCTGCAAGGTCGAAGCCGATCACCGCGGTCTCCGCCTTCAGTCCCGGAATCGTGAAGAGGGTGGTATTCGGCAGCCGCGCCACCCCGTCGGCGAACACGATCACGCCCGGGGTCTGCCGCAAGCCATTTTCAAGCCGGTTTTGCAGATTTTCGAGCCGAATGGCCTCGCTTTCCAGCACCGCCATGGCTGCCTTGGCCGCGGCTCCGAATCCGGCAATGCCCGCCACGTTCTCGGTCCCCGCCCGTCGTCCCAGTTCCTGACCGCCGCCGCGCAGCAGCGATTCCGGCCCCGGCAACCCCTCAGCCAGAACCAGGGCACCGACCCCCTTTGGGCCGCCGATCTTGTGCGCCGAGAGCGTCACCAGATCGGCATTCATCGCACTGATATCACACGGTATTTTTCCGAATGCCTGGATCGCATCGACGTGCAGCAATCCACCGGCGGAATGCACGAATTCACCCGCCTCCGCCACCGGTTGCACTGCGCCGGTTTCATTGTTGGCCAGCATCACCGACACCAGCGCAGGCGGACCGCCTTCGAGCATCGCGCGCAGGCGATCCAGATCCAACAGGCCGGCGCCGGTAACGCCCACGGCGGCGACCGCCTCGGCCGGGAACCGGCCGCCCGCAAGCACCGAAGCGTGCTCGATCGCCGAGACCAGCAGTCTTTTGACCGGAAAACCTGAACCTCGCCGAAGCCCCGGCGTCAGGGCAAGCGCATTCGCCTCGGTTCCTCCAGAGGTAAAGACGACATTTCGGGGCGGCGCGCCAACCGCGCGGGCTATCGTAGCCCTCGCCTCTTCGACCAGTCCGCGGGCCCGGCGGCCTTCGGCATGGACGGATGAGGGGTTACCGCTGAGGTCCCAATCCGCAGCCATCGCCTGCTTCGCTTCGGGACGAAGCGGGGCCGTCGCATTCCAGTCGAGATAAACCCGGTCAGGCATTGAGTATCATATTACCTTAATAAGATGGCTTTCAAGCGCCGGTGCGGCCGGTGGGCCGCGGCGCGTCTTATGGCAAGTGGCGATCGCGCCGTCTTCCGGCAATCGGATCGCTAACGCCTTGAATGCGCTTTCGGATGTTCAAGAAGCTTGCTTTTTGCCCCTCGCCTCATGCTAGAACGCCGCCACCAGTTCACCGCGCGTCGTTCGCCCAAGCCAGACGACGCCTGATCCGCCCCATTCTCTTAGCCAGGCTTCATTTGCGAAAGCGCCAGATGAAGCCGGCACGAAGGCGGTCGATTTTGCCAAGGGATCCTTGATGCCTGAAGTCATTTTCACCGGCCCCGCAGGCCGCCTCGAAGGCCGTTATCACCCGGCGAAGCAGAAGAACGCGCCGATCGCGATGGTGCTGCATCCGCATCCGCAGTTTCACGGCACGATGAATCATCAGATCATCTACCAGTGCTATTACGCCTTCGCGCATCGCGGATTTTCGGTGCTGCGCTTCAACTTTCGCGGTGTCGGCCGCAGCCAGGGCTCGTTCGATCACGGCACCGGTGAACTCTCGGACGCCGCCTCCGCGCTCGATTGGGCGCAGACCATCAATCCGGAAGCGCGCGCCTGCTGGGTCGCGGGCTTCTCGTTCGGCGCCTGGATCGGCATGCAGCTATTGATGCGCCGGCCGGAGGTCGAGGGCTTCATCTCGATCGCGCCGCCCGCCAATCTCTACGACTTCTCGTTTTTGGCGCCCTGCCCATCCTCAGGCCTGATCGTGCATGGCGAGAAGGATGCCGTGGTGCCGCCCAAGGACGTCAACACGCTGGTCGAAAAACTGAAGACCCAAAAGGGCATCGTGATCGACCAGCAGATCATCCCGGGCGCCAATCATTTCTTCGACGGCAAGCTGCAGCCTTTGATGGAAACCGTGACCGGCTACCTCGACATGCGGCTCGCCAACGTTCGCTGAGCCGGCCGGCGAACGGCCCGCCACTCAGGGCCTTGCGATCACGCCACCGGTCATCGGAATCGGCACGCCCGTGGTGGCGGGATAGCTGAGCGGCAGGCCTTTCAAGCCCCGCGCGGCCAGGAAGCCGAAGGCCTGCGCCTCGATCGCGTCGGCCGACCAGCCCAGCGCATCGGCAGCCTCGACCGTTGCCGGCGCCAGCCGCTCGCGCAGCATCCGCATCATGGTCAGGTTGCGGGCGCCGCCGCCCGCCACAATCCAGCTGTTGGGGGCTTTCGGCAACAGCGGCGCGATCCGGGCGATCGCCTCGGCAGTGAAGGCGGTCAGGGTCGCCGCGCCGTCGGGAGGTGGCATCTCGCGCAGCTTCAGCCCGGCGAAATCGTTGCGGTCCAGCGATTTCGGGGGCGGCAGCGCAAAGAACGGGTGTTCCAGGGCGCGAACGATCCAAGCCACGTCCACCGTTCCCTGCGCAGCCAGACGGCCCTCGCAATCGAACGGCTGGCCCATGGTGCGGAATACGTAGTCATCCAGCAGCGCATTGCCGGGCCCGGTATCGCAGGCGATCAGGGTATCGGCGCCGTCGACATAGGTGATGTTGGAGACGCCGCCGATATTGACCACGACCATCGGCCCCTCGCGTTCCAGCGACTGGGCGAGCGCGCGGTGATAGACCGGTACAAACGGAGCGCCCTGGCCGCCGGCGGCGACATCGGCGGCGCGGAAATCATGCATGACCGGGATATGGATGGCTCTGGCCAACGCCGTCGCATCGCCGATCTGCACCGTCATTTTCTGCGCCGGCCGGTGCAGCACGGTCTGGCCATGAAAACCGACGATGTCGATATCCTCGCACGAAAGGTGGTTTTGCGCGGTGAAGGAGGCCACGGCTTCCGCATGCGCAACGGTCACCGCGCGCTCGGCCTCGCGCAGGATGCCCGGGCGCGCATCGCGCTGCGGCAGATGGATGGCCTCGGTCAGGGCCTGACGCAGCAACCCGCGTTCTTTATCCGTATAGGCCCGGTAGCCGGAGGGGCCGAACGCCTTCACCCGCTTGCCGTCGGTTTCGATCAATGCCACGTCGACCCCGTCGAGCGAGGTGCCGCTCATCAGACCGATCGCCGTCAACATCATCGTCGTGGTGCCCTCGCGACGCCTGCCCCTGACGCCCAGCTTGTGTCAAACAGACACATCTTATAATGCCACAGCGCGCACGCCGGCGGCAGCCCTATTCCACGATGGTTCCGCAATTCCCTGAAAATACCGTGAAGCAAGAATGATCAGAATCGCACACAAATGACTGCATTTAAATCAGATTTTCTCAATGTGCTGCAGCAACGCGGCTTCATCCATCAATGCTCCGATTTCGACGGCCTCGACGCGCTTGCCGCCAAAGGCCAGGCGATCGCCTATGTCGGCTATGACTGCACCGCGCCGTCGCTGCACATCGGCAACTACCTGACCATGATGATGCTGCATTGGCTGCAGCAGACCGGCAACAAGCCGATCACGCTGATGGGCGGCGGCACCACGATGGTGGGAGATCCCTCCGGCAAGGACGAATCGCGCGCGCTGCGCAGCCTCGAGGAAATCGAAGCCAACAAGGCCAGCATCCGCGGCGTATTCGCCAAGGTGCTGCGCTATGGATCCGGCGCCAACGACGCGCTCATGCTCGACAATGCCGAGTGGCTGACCAAGCTGAACTGGATCGAGATGCTGCGCGACATCGGCCGGCATTTTTCGGTCAACCGCATGCTGACGATGGACTCCGTGCGCCTGCGCCTCGAGCGCGAGCACGAGATGAGTTTCATCGAGTTCAACTACATGGTCTGCCAGGCCTATGACTTCGTCGAATTGTCGCGGCGGATCGGCTGCCGGCTGCAGATGGGCGGCTCGGACCAGTGGGGCAACATCGTCAACGGCGTCGACCTCGGCCGCCGCATGGGAACGCCGCAATTGTTCGCGCTGACGACGCCGCTGCTCACGACGGCGTCCGGCGCCAAGATGGGCAAGACCGCGCAAGGCGCGGTCTGGCTCAACGCCGACGCATTCAGTCCCTATGATTTCTGGCAATACTGGCGAAACGTCGAAGATGGCGACGTCGTCAAATTCCTCAAGCTGTTCACGACCCTGCCGCTCGGCGAGATCGAGCGGCTGGCCGCATTGCAGGGAGCCGAAATCAACGAAGCCAAGAAGGCGTTGGCGGATGCCGCGACCACGCTGTTGCACGGCGCCGATGCGGCGCGCGTTGCGGCGGAGACCGCGCGACAGACTTTCGAGGAAGGCGCGATCGCCGAAAACCTGCCGACCGTGGAGATTTCCCGTGCCGAACTCGAAGCCGGCGCCGGCGTGCTGGCGCTGTTCGTCAAGGCCGGCCTCGTGACGTCGAATGGTGAGGCGCGCCGCCAGATCAAGGGCGGCGGTCTGCGCGTCAACGACGCTGCGGTCACCGACGAGAAGTTGATGCTCAAGCTCGCCGACCTCACGCCGGAAGGCGTGGTCAAGCTGTCGCTCGGCAGGAAACGCCACGTCCTGCTCAAGCCTGCATAGGCGCATTCGCCCAAGACCCCTGCTCGTCGAGGCCGAAACGCGCTCCTTGGGAGCGCGATCAGCAAAACCGGGGTTCCGGTTTTGCGTCCGATCGCGGTCAAGAGCGTTGGGTCATGGATCAGAATTCGCCGCCCGAGCACACCGAAACCCCGCTGAAGCCGGCGCGCGTGGCGTTGAACGTGCTGGCACTTTGCTTCGCGCTGTCGGTGATCGGCCGCGGCCTTGGCGAGAGCTTCACGGTTTTCCTCAAGCCGATCTCGGAAAGCTTCGGCTGGGACCGTGCGCAGGTCGTCTCGGTCTATTCGCTGGCGGCCCTTGCGGGCGGACTGGCGTCGCCGCTGATCGGCCGCCTGTTCGACCGGTCCGGGCCTCGCGCCGTCTATTCGCTCGGACTGCTGCTGCTGGGCGGCGCGTTCCTGATCGCCGCCCACGCCCAACAGCTCTGGCAATTCCAGTTGAGCCTCGGCCTGTGCGTCGGTTTCGGCAGTGCGTTCATCGGCAACGTTCCGAATTCGATCCTGCTCGGCCGCTGGTTCGGGCCGCGATTGCCGACCGCGATGGCCGTCGTCTATTCCGCGACCGGCGCGGGCGTGCTGATCCTGTTGCCGGCATCGCAAATCCTGATCGATCAGCTCGGCTGGCGCGGCGCCTATCAGATTTTCGGCAGTGCGACACTCCTGCTGCTGTTGCCGCTGCTGCTGCTGCCATGGCGCCTGTTCTCCACCGGTTCGCCACATCTCGCAAGGAGCGCCGCGGCCGACTTCGCCGACGAAGGCTGGACCTTGCTGGCGGCAATGCGCCATCACGCCTTCTGGGCATTGTTCTCCACGTTCTTTTTCACCGCGATCGGGATGTATGCGATTTCACCGCAGGTGGTTGCCTATCTGATCGATGCCGGATTTCCCCCGCTGCAAGCGGCGACCGCCTGGGGTTTCAGCGGCGTCGTATTGCTGTTCGGCATGCTCGGCGTCACCTCGCTCGACGGCATCATCGGCCGAAGGCCGTCCGTCCTGTTGAGCTACGCGCTATCGATTATCGGGATTGTCATGCTCTGGCTGCTGCAATGGTATCCGAATTTCTGGATGCTGACGGGGTTCGTCGTGTGCTTTGGCAGCATGATCGGCTCACGCGGTCCGCTGATCTCGGCAACCGCCATGAAGTTCTTTCGCGGCGAGCGGGTCGGAACCATTTTTGGCGCCATTTCGATCGGCAGCGGCCTCGGATCGGCGTTCGGCTCCTGGAGCGGCGGGCTGATCCACGACTGGACCCACAGTTATAATCCGCTGCTCGCGTTCGCGCTGGTGGCCGTGATCCTCGGAATGATTCCGTTCCTGATCGTGCCGGCGCTGCGGGACTGACGACGGCAAATTTCGATCAGTTGTTCGGGAATTCGATCTGGTTGTTCTGCTTGCCGGTATTGAATTCAAAGATTTTTCGCAAGACTCCCGGCGCCATCGCCGAAATCGGATTGACGCGAAGCACCGGCTGGCCGGGGGAGCCGACGACCTCGTAGGTCACACCGAACAGCCCCTCATTGCTGCCGCCGCCGAGGAACAGTCCGAAAATCGGAATCTGGCCGAACATATTGTTCAACCCGTACATCGGAACGAACGTGCCGCTCATGCGGACCTGATTGCCGGCGTAATCGATGTTGCCTTCGATGGTGGCGCCGATCGTCGGACCCTTCACGACACCCTCCCGAATCGTCAGCTGTCCGTTTTGCCGGGTAAATTCCGCGCGCAACCGCGAAAAGATGACGCCGGCCTGTGCGGCGGCCGGCACGCCGGCCGCCAGCCGGTCGAGCGAAGCCTCGCCCTTGACGGAAAAGTCGCGGACGTTGATCAGCCCTTCTCTTGGGCCCGGTTCTGCCGCCGGAGGATCCATCGCGAGGGCAAGCTGGCCTCCAACCATCTTGGAGTACGTGTCGGTGAAACGGAAAAATGCGCCGGCATCGCTGGTCTCAAGATAGATCACCTCGCGGCCCTGCGAACGGCCGCGCAAATCTCCCGTCAGTAACGTATCCCGTCCGAGTTTTCCGGTGAAAGCCAGGCTTTTGATCGTTCCATTGCGTCGCGATATCTTGGCATCGACGCTGCGCAGTGCCTCGCCGTAAAAGCCGGCTACCGCGCCGAGCTTCACGTCAACATCAAGATCGACGCTCTTGGCTTTGCTCTTGGCGTCAGTCTCCTTGCCCGAAATGGCTGATTTGAGAAAGCCGCGGCCGTCGAACACATCGCCGCGCATCACCACCTTGAGGACGCCATCGGGCCCGCGATCCGCCTTCAGCGAGGCCTTGTCACCCTCAAATGGCGAATAGGTCGGGAAGTTTGCATTCATCAGGTCGCCGTTCTGGTCGACCTCCAGCGATCCCTTGATCAATACGCCACCGCCATCGATGACAATGTCCTGGAGGCGGGTCGACTGCTGCTTCTGCACTACGTTGAAGACGGCATGGGTGGACTTGCCCGGCAATTTGACCCAACCCGGCAGCACATTGTCGAGCTTCAAGGCGGTCAGATCGGCGTCGACGCCGACGCGGCTTTCATGATCGGGACCTCCGATCTTGCCGATCAGCTTGATCGGGATCGCGCCGCTGACCGCCGGGCCAAGATCGAATCCGAGCTTTGCACGGCTGGCATCATCGAGCGTCGCCTGCAGTTTGACATCCGCATCGCCTTCGCTTGGCTTGCGATAATCCAGCGAAGCCGGCTGACCATTGATCCGGACGTCACCCTTGACCTGATAACCCTGATTATTGGCAACGATTTTCATTGTGTTGGCTTCGAGCTTTTGATTCATCACCAGGCGATCGGCGGCAAATCCGCTCAGATCCGCCGTGATGGCATAGGTCGTGTCGGCCTTTGTCAGTTCGCGCTTGATCGGCAAGCCCAGCGTGACCATGGCGGAAATCGTTCCCTTGCTCGAATTGGGGTCGATCAGGGTGCCGGCAAATTCGCTGAGGCGGTCGGAGGCAAGAACCTCGGCGGCCGCCGGCACCGGGCCGTCGATCCGGAATCTCACCCGGGCTGGCGAGGGCTTGGGCGCCATATCGGGCACCTCGAAGACGAAATCGCTGATGTTGAGCTTGCGCCCGGCGGGCGTATCAGCGGTCGCCTGCCCGATCGTCACCGTCGCCGTACGGCCGGTAACATGGGCTTTCAAGTCGGCGTCGCCGACCGGCGGCAAGCCATCCACCGGCCGCAAGGTCACGCCGCTGGCGACGATATTGACGGCGAGGCCGTCGTCAGGGATCGGCGGGCCTTTTCGCGACAGGTTGTGAACCGGCGAGTTGACACCAATCTCGATGCGCTGGATCGACCCGCGCTCGACCCGATCGATCACCCATTCGCGAACCTCCGGAACGATCAGGGTTGGCCACATCCGCTTCAGCGCGGATGCCGACATCGGCGTTCCCGCGAAACCGAGCGTCAGGCGCGGTTCCTCGGAATAGTCGATACTGCCGGTTCCGGCGACGCCGATCTCGCCATTGCTGATGTCGGCCTGGGTCAACAACACGCGGCGCTTTTCGGTATCGAAGCGCAGGCCGATGTCGATGCGATTGAAGATCAGCGGTGGTTCGCTGTCGTTTCCCGCCAGCAGGATGGTGCCGCCACTGAAACCCATCTGCCAATCGGAAATGTTGTCGTTGGGGGGCTCAAGGTGGGCCAGCAGCGTGATCCGGTTCTGGCCGGAAACGATCTTGAGGGGCGCCAACAGCACGCGCCGGCCGGAATCCCATTCCACGCTCATTTCAGCCGAATCGATCGCCATCGGGTAATCGGGCGTATCGCTGTCGATGATATTTCCGGCGCCGGCGAAAATCTTGCCGCGGAAATAGGTCGGCAGGCCGTCCCGGCCGAGTTCACCCTTCAGTTCGCCGGTCAGCAGGAAATCCGCGCTATAGGTCAGATCCTTCAACCGCAGCGCCAGCAGGATATTGGCGGTCGCGACCTTGTCGGCGCGAATATCCACCGATCGCACGCCGTTCGCCTGAGGTCCGACCGCGACGCGCAGCGACCACGCGTGGCTGCCCTCTTCGCCGACGCTGAGCGCCACCCCGCCGCCGCTCGGCCGGCGAAGACTGAGGGTGATGTTCTTGAAATTCCATTTGTTGCCGCGCTGCTGATCGTCGACGATCAGCACCCCGTTCTTCAAACCGATTTCGTTGAGGTTCTGGCCATCAAGTCCGGTCAGGCTCAGGCTGTCGAGCCAGTCGAGGCCGGCGAGCAATCCGGTTGGCGTGTCCGGAACTGGCGCGGTCCTGCCGGATTCCGCGGCCGGGGGCGTTGGGGAAGCCGCGACCGGCGGCATCGTTGAGGGGGATCGATCCGACGGCGGCGCGCCGGCGGATAGTCTTTTCGACGTGACGCCGGTGGCCAGCGGGCGCGTGTTATCGCCCGTGGAAACCGTGACATAGCCATCCGGGGTGATTCGCACCGCGAGCTCGGCGTCCACCAGATTGAGGCTCTCGGCGCGCAGGCGTCCCATCAGCAGCGCGGTGGCTGACAGCCTCACCTCGGCCTTCGGCGCGCTCGCCACGATGACGTGGTCGCGATCCCGGACAATTATGTCACGGATGCGCACCGCGATACGAATTCTCCCGGTGCGCTCGATTTGCGTGCCGCCCACCTCGACGGTATTGCCGTGGCCGATATTTTCCTCGATCGCAGTGGCCAGCCACGGCGTTACCATATCGAGATTGATCGGACCGGCGCCGAGCCGCCACCAGAGGCCGCCGAAGCTACCGGCGAAGATCACCACCAGCGCCGCGATCGCGAGCGCCACCCGCCTTA
>JAJYAH010000699.1 GCA_021779635.1 Pseudomonadota bacterium
CAGCGTGTAGGTCGGGTCGCCCGCCGATGCATCGATGATGAGGTCGCCATTGGCCTGGCCGCCATAAGCGCCGAGATTCGAGACATTGGCCTTCAGCACGCCGCCGGCGAGCGTCGCATCGATCGCGGCCGGCGCGAATTGCGCCTCGCCGATATTCAGCGCGGCGGCGGAAATCCTGAGCTGGGCGTCGACATAATTCAGGCCCTTGAGGTCGATCGGCGCATTGCTCCAAGGCCGCGAGGGTTGCGAACCCTGCGAAGGCTGCGCGGGCGATGCCGTGCCCGCGGCGGCGACGGCGACGTCAAGCCGCTGGAAGTCGAGGTCGAGTTTCACCAGCGGCTTGCTCGCGATATCGACCGACGCCCAACCGTTGAACGCGCCGTCGCCGAGCGTGCCGGAGAGGCCGTTGATCATCACGATCGAGCCGTTGAGCCGGACCTCGGCCTTGCCCGACAGCGGGGTTTGCAAGACCCCGGGCATATCGAGGACGAGGCCGATCGGGATGTTCTGCCGCGCCACCGGCGGGGCCGGCATCGTCGCCTTGATCTCGAATTTGAGCGGATGCTCGCCCGCGTGTGCGCTGCCGGTGACCTTGATCTTTCGATCGCCGCCGATCACGGCATCGGCGTTGATGCCGTCGATACGGTTGTCCACCCGGTCGCGTGGATTGGAAAATTCAATGGCGCCGTCGCTCACCGTGACATGGTCGATGGCGGGAGCATTCGCATCGTCCTGGCCGGACGGTGTCGCCGGTTTGGCGGATGGCGCGGGCTGCGGGTTGCGCTGGCGCAGCAACGGGACATGCACGACCGGGCGGACGATGGTAAGTTCGGAGACGTGCGGATGACCCGACCACACGCTCTCCAGCGTCATGCCGGCCTCGAGGCGGCCGACCGTCAACCGATCGCTGTCGTAGCGATCCTTCGGGTTCTGCAGCGTGATGTCATTCAGCGTCACACGCAGCGACGGCCAGACGCCGATCCGGGTCGCGCCCGATATCGTCAGCCGGTATCCGGTTTCGCGCTCGACCCGGGCCTGGATCGCCGACGTCATGAACCCCGAGGGAATCCCGATCACCGGCAGCAGTGCGACGATGGCGATCACGGTGGCGAGCGCGGCTCCTGCGATTTTCAATGCTCTCATGACGACGTTCCAAATCGGGCAGACGGCATCGATTTCAGCCGTTCCGCGAGCGGCCGTGACGGATCGCTCAGCCTATCCCCGAATGGGGAAACCGCTCAAAGGAGCCCAAAAATAATCCAGGGGTGCTGCAAAGTTATGTGACTTATGACACACTTCCCGGCAAGCGATTTTGTGTACTGACACTTTGACGATTTCAGCTTGGCTCTGGAAAGCATTGCGATGAGTAAACAGGCCGAATTTGCGGTTATTCTGAAGATGAATCCGATGTTCGCGGATTTGGGCGCCGACGAATTGCAGCGCATATCGGGCCTCTGCCACACCCAGCAGCTTGCTGCCGGCGAGGTGCTGTTCCAGAAGGGCGACAACGGCGACGCCTTGTTCGGGGTCCGCCGCGGCCAGATTCGCATCGAAACCGGTGCCTCCGACGGCAGCCGGCTGACCCTTAATTTCCTCGGTCCCGGCGACCTGTTCGGCGAGGTCGCCGTACTCGACGGCCAGAGCCGCACCGCCGACGCCACCGCGGGCGAGCCGACCGAATTGTTCGTGCTTCGCCGCGAGGATTTCCTGAGCCATCTCGAGCGCGAGCCGCGCGTCGCGATCAAGCTGATCCAGCTGTTGTGCCAGCGGATTCGCTGGATGAGCGAGCGGATGGAGGAATCGGTGCTGCAGCCGCTGCCGGTCCGGCTGGCGCGCCGGCTTTGCGCGCTGGCATCCGATTTCGGCTCCGAGGTGCACATTTCGCAGGAGCAGCTCGGCGTGTTCGTCGGTGCTGCGCGCGAAAGCGTCAACCGTCAGCTGCAGCTGTGGCGCAAGGACGGCATTCTCGACCTCCAGCGCGGCCGCATCCTGTTGCAGAACATGACCAAGCTGACCGCGGTGGCGCGGAACGAATAGAGACGCGTCGATGACGCGCGCTGTTTGGCGCGCGCCTTATTCCGCCGCGGGCGAATGCACGATGGTCGGCGGCTCGTTGCGATGGTCGGTGGGCGGATGCTCGGTCTCACCGCCTGTGGCGAGGAGTTTCTTGCCGAAGCGCCAGAACACCGAACCGATATCGTCCATCATCATGAACATCGCCGGCACGAACACCAGCGACAGCACGGTCGAGAACACCAGGCCGCCGATGACAGCCAGCGCCATCGGCGAGCGGAACTCGCCGCCGGCACCGAATGCCAGCGCGCTCGGCATCATGCCGGCCGCCATCGCGATCGTGGTCATGACGATGGGACGCGCCCGCTTCATGCCGGCGTCGATGATCGCCTCGTCGCGTGGCTTGCCTTCGCGGATCGATTCCACCGCGAACTCCACCAGCATGATGGCGTTTTTGGTCACGATGCCCATCAGCATCAGGATTCCGATCCACACCGGCGTGGTGAGCTGCTTGCCGGTCAACAGCAGCGCCATGATCGCGCCGCCGATCGAGAGCGGCAGCGAGAACAGAATGGTGATCGGCTGCAGGAAGGTCCCGAACAGCAGCACCAGCACCGCATAGACCATCATCAGGCCGGCGGTGATCGCGGTGGCAAAGCCTTGCGACAGTTCGTTCAGGCTTTCGGCATCGCCCGACGGGCTTACCTTCACGCCCTTCGGCAGGCTCTTCATGACCGGAAGTTCGTAGATCTTCTTGGTGGCGTCGCCGAGCGCCGCCGACCCGACGAGGTCCGCCGCCACGGTGGCCTGGCGCTCCCGGTCGTAGCGATTGATGCTGGTGGGGCCTTGATCGAGCTTGATGTCGGCGACGACGGAGAGCGGCACGCCGCCCTTTTCGCCGTGCTCGCCCAACGGCACCCGCAACTGCTCGAGCAACGGCAGATCGCCGCGCGCATTGTCCTCGAGCTGGACCCGGATCGGCACCAGCCGGTCGCCGGCGTCGAATTTGGCCAGCGCCGGACCGACGTCGCCGATGGTGGCGACGCGGATCGTCTGCGACAGGCTCTCGGTGGAGACGCCGAGCCTTGCCGCGAGATCGGCCCGCGGCTGGATGCGAAGTTCGGGCCGGTCGAGCGAGGTTTCGGAAATCACGTCCGAGATCAGCGGAATTCGCTTCATCTGGGTCGCGAGTTCGCTGGCGACGTTGCCGACGATGCTGCTGTCCGCGCCGGTCACCACCAGCGATACCGCGCGCAGGCCGTTCTCGTCGAGAAACCAGTACCGGATGTCGGGAACGTTTTCGAGCTCCTTGCCAATCGAAAGTTCGAGCTCGCGCTGCGTGATCTTGCGTTCGGTCTTCGGCGTATAATTGATGATCAGCGCCGCGCGGCGCACTTCGAACGTCCCCGGCGGCACCCGTCCGCCGTCGACAAACACGCTCTTGACCTCGGGCCGCTTGCGCAGGCGCGCGACGATTTCCTCGGTGACCTTTTCGGTGTAGGCCAACTGCGAACCGGGCGGCAGCTCCATCGCCAATAGCGAGCGCGCGGTGTCCTGCGCCGGCAAGAAGCCTTGCGGCAGCAACGTGATGCTCCAGATCGAGGCGGCGAAGATGCCAAAGCCGATCAGCACCGTGATCAGGTGGTGCCGGACCGACCAGGTGACGAGCCTGGTATAGATTTGCAGCACGCGCCCCGGCGGCGGGTCGTCATGCGGATGATCTTTCAGGAAATAGGCGGCCAGCACCGGGGTGACAAACCGCGCGGCCAGCAGCGAGAAGAACACCTGCACCGATACCGTGATGCCGAATTGCTTGAAGAATTGCCCGGCGATGCCCGACATGAAGCTCGCCGGCGCGAAGATCGCGATGATGGTGAGGCTGATGGCAATCACCGCCAGCCCGATTTCGTCGGCGGCCTCGAGCGCGGCGCGATAGGGCGACTTGCCCATCCGCATGTGGCGCACGATGTTCTCGATCTCGACGATGGCGTCGTCGACCAGAATGCCGGTCGAAAGCGTGATGGCGAGAAAGCTGACGAGGTTCAGCGAGAACCCGAGAATGTCCATCGCCCAGAACGCCGGGAAGATCGACAGCGGCAGCGAGATCGCTGCGATGATGGTCGCCCGAATGTCGCGCAAAAACAGCAGCACCACGATGACGGCGAGAATGGCGCCTTCGAACAGCGTTGAGATCGCTGCCTCGTAGTTGCCTTTGGTAAACTCCACCGAGGTGTCGATCAGCTTAAGATCGACATCGGGATAGGCAACTT
>JAJYAH010000700.1 GCA_021779635.1 Pseudomonadota bacterium
TATGGCCCATACGCTCGCGCCGGACTTTCGCCAGCGTGACTTCGACGCCGCATTTTTCGCAGATAATACCGCGGAATTTCATCCGCTTGTATTTGCCGCACAGGCACTCATAATCTTTCACCGGGCCGAATATGCGGGCACAAAAAAGGCCGTCACGCTCGGGCTTGAACGTCCGGTAGTTGATCGTCTCCGGCTTCTTGATTTCGCCGTAGGACCAGGATCGGATTTGCTCCGGTGAGGCGATCTGAATCTTGATCTGGTCGAAGGTCATCGCCTGACCCGTCTGACCAAGTATCTTCATGAGTTCGTTCATGCTTCGCTCACTCCTGCTCCGGGCGCGCGCCGGGCTTCAGTTGGTCGGCGTCGCGCGTCCGTCCTAAGCAAATAATCTCCGCCAGGCTGGGCATTGGCCGGATGCGGAAGCAAACGTCCGCCGCGACTCACCCCAACCGCCTCCGCATGTCGATGTCTGGACAAAGCCGTGCCGGATCAGCCTGCCAACGCGGGGCGATTGTCCAACTCGACGTTCAAGCCCAGCGATTTCAGTTCCTTCACCAGCACGTTGAAGCTTTCGGGAATACCAGCCTCGAACGTGTCCTGGTCGCGCACAATCGCCTCGTAGACCTTGGTGCGCCCGGAGACGTCGTCCGACTTGACGGTCAGCATCTCCTGGAGCGTGTACGCCGCCCCGTAGGCCTCCAACGCCCAAACTTCCATCTCGCCGAAGCGCTGGCCGCCGAACTGCGCCTTGCCGCCCAGCGGCTGCTGCGTCACCAGGCTATAAGGTCCGATCGAACGCGCATGGATCTTATCGTCGACCAGATGATGCAGCTTGAGCATGTAGATGTACCCGACGGTAACCTTGCGTTCGAACGGCTCGCCGGTTCGACCATCGACCAACGTCACCTGACCCGACGGGTCCAGCCCGGCCAAGCGGAGCATGCCTTCGATATCCGACATCCTCGCGCCGTCGAACACCGGCGTTGCGATTGGCACTCCGCGGCGCAACGTCTCGGCCATCTCAGCCACTTCGCTGTCCGGCAGGCGCGCGAGTTGCGCCTCATATACCGGCTCGCTGTAGATATCGCGGAGTTTGTCGCGTACCTTCTCGATCCCGGCGCCAGTCCGACGGTAGGTCTCGACGACTTCCCCGACCTGCCGACCGAGAGCCGCACATGCCCAGCCGAGGTGCGTCTCGAGGATCTGTCCGACATTCATTCGGCTCGGCACACCCAAAGGGTTGAGGACCAGGTCAACCGGGGTGCCATCGTCCAGGAATGGCATGTCCTCGATCGGGACGACACGCGAGACAACCCCCTTGTTGCCATGCCGCCCCGCCATTTTGTCGCCGGGCTGCAGCTTGCGCTTCACCGCGACAAACACCTTCACCATTTTCATCACGCCAGGCGGCAACTCGTCACCGCGCTGGAGCTTGTCCACCTTGGAGTCGAAACGCGCCTGCAGGCGCGCCACGGTTGCATCGAACTCACGCTTCAGGGTCTCGATCTCCGCCATGACGGCGTCGTCCTGAACGGCGATGTTACGCCAAGCCCCGCGAGGATGGTCGGCGAGCACCGCATCGCTCAGGACTGTTCCGGACTTGATCCCCTTGAAGCCGCCCGCTGCCTTGTGTCCCAGCAGCAACTCCCGCAGCCGGTTCAGAAAGGAGCGCTCCTCGATCGCACGCTCATCATCGCGGTCCTTGGCGAGACGCTCGATTTCGGCCCGCTCAATCGCCATGGCGCGCTCGTCCTTGTCGACGCCGCGGCGGCTGAAGACGCGGACGTCGACGATCGTCCCCGATACACCCGGCGGAAGGCGCAGTGACGTGTCGCGAACGTCAGATGCCTTCTCGCCGAAGATCGCCCGCAGGAGCTTCTCTTCCGGCGTCATCGGGCTCTCACCCTTCGGAGTCACCTTGCCGACCAGAATATCGCCGGGATTCACCTCCGCACCGACATAGACAATGCCAGCCTCGTCCAGGTTGCGAAGCGCCTCCTCCCCGACATTCGGAATATCGCGGGTGATCTCCTCCTGGCCGAGTTTGGTGTCCCTCGCCATGACTTCGAACTCCTCGATATGGATCGAGGTGAACACGTCATCGCGCGCGATGCGCTCCGAGATCAGGATTGAGTCCTCGAAATTATAGCCGTTCCAGGGCATGAAGGCGCACAGCACATTGCGGCCGAGTGCCAAGTCACCCAGTTCCGTCGACGGCCCGTCGGCGATGATATCACCCTCGGAAACGCGGTCGCCGACTCGCACCAACGGGCGCTGATTGATGCACGTGGACTGGTTGGAACGCATGAACTTGCGCAGCCGATAGATGTCCACAGCCTTGGTGGTACCGTCCTCGTTGGTCGCCCGCACGACAATGCGCGCCCCGTCGATTTGATCCACCACCCCGACCCGCCGAGCGACAATCGTCGCACCTGAGTCACGCGCCACCGCTGCCTCCATGCCGGTGCCGACCAGCGGCGCCTCGGCCTGGATCAGCGGCACCGCCTGGCGCTGCATGTTCGACCCCATCAGCGCCCGGTTGGCATCGTCGTTCTCCAGGAAGGGAATCAATGCCGCCGCAACAGAGACAAGCTGCTTCGGCGAAACGTCGATAGCTGTCACTTCATCCGGTCGCACAAGTCGGAAATCCCCCTGCCGACGGACCGAGACCAGCTCCTGGGTAAGCCGACCCGACGCGTCCATAGGGGCGTCCGCCTGCGCAACCGTTAGCTTCTCCTCCTCCATTGCGGAGAGATATTTCCAGCCGTCCTGGATACACCCCCCCTCGACGAGGCGATACGGTGTCTCGATGAAGCCGTATTTATTGACCCGCGCATAGGTGGCGAGCGAATTGATCAGGCCAATATTGGGGCCTTCCGGCGTCTCAATCGGGCAGATGCGGCCGTAATGCGTCGGATGCACATCGCGCACCTCGAAACCCGCGCGCTCTCTCGTGAGCCCGCCAGGGCCGAGCGCGGAGAGACGGCGCTTGTGGGTTACCTCGGAGAGCGGATTGGTCTGATCCATGAATTGGGAGAGCTGCGACGAACCAAAAAACTCGCGCACAGCGGCGGCGGCAGGTTTGGCGTTGATCAGGTCATGCGGCATCACGGTATCAATGTCGACACTGCCCATGCGCTCCCGGATCGCACGTTCCATGCGCAGCAGACCAATACGGTACTGGTTCTCCATCAGCTCGCCCACGGAGCGCACCCGCCGGTTACCCAGATTATCAATGTCGTCGATGTTGCCACGGCCGTCCTTGAGTTCGCACAGCGTCTTCACCGTGCGCAAAATGTCCTCTTTGCGCAGCACCCGCATCGAATCGTCGGCTTCGAGCCCGAGACGCATGTTCATCTTCACGCGCCCGACCGCAGAGAGATCATATCTATCCGGATCGAAAAACAGGCCGCGGAACAGTGCCTCCGCGGTCTCCAAGGTCGGTGGTTCGCCGGGGCGCATGACACGATAGATATCGATCAGCGCATCTTCGCGGCATGCGTTCTTGTCGACTGCCAGCGTGTTGCGTATCCAGGGGCCGTTGGATTGATCGACGGCCAACGTCGGTAGGCGGTCCACCCCAGCGGCCTCCAGCGCAGCCAACCGGGCCTCGGCGAGCTCCTCACCGGCTTCAGCATAGATTTCACCGGTCTGCGCATCGACCAGGTCCTCAGCAACGAAGCGCCCAAGCACATCGCCACGGCCGACCAGAACCTCGCGCGTACTCTCTGCGATCTTGCGGGCCGTGCGCGCCGTCAGCTTCGTGTCCGCATCGGCAACGACCTCACCGGTCACGGCGTCAACGAGAGCCTCCATCAGCTTCACGCCGCGGAAAGCCTCTGGATCGAACGGACGGGCCCACCCCTTGGCTGTGCGGGTGAACACGACCTGCCCATAAAATGCGGCCAGAATCTCCTCGGCGTCCATGCCGCGGATTTCACCGAGAGCCAGAGCTTCGCCTGCTGGCCTCCCCTGCGCCTCCCGTGCCGCGCGCAGCTGCGTGGTCGCCTCGCTTTCAAGCGCATAGAGCAGAGTCGTGACCGGAAGCTTGCGCTTGCGGTCGATGCGCACGTACACAATGTCCTTGGCATCGAATTCGAAGTCGAGCCAGGAGCCGCGGTAGGGAATGATCCTCGCGGCAAACAGATATTTGCCGGAGGCGTGAGTCTTACCCTTGTCGTGGTCGAAGAATACACCCGGTGAACGGTGCATCTGGCTGACGATCACGCGCTCGGTACCGTTGATCACGAACGTACCGTTGTCCGTC
>JAJYAH010000701.1 GCA_021779635.1 Pseudomonadota bacterium
AGGCCGAAATCGTAACGAATGCCGTAGCCGATGGCAGGAATGGCCAATGTTGCCATGCTCTCCATGAAGCAGGCCGCAAGCCGGCCCAGGCCGCCATTGCCGAGTGCCGCATCCGGTTCGCATTTGCGTAAATCGGAGAGGTCGACGCCGAGATCGCCGAGGGCTGCTTCGAACACCGGCAACAGCCCCATATTGTTCAGCGCATCGGTGAACAGGCGGCCGATCAGGAACTCCAGGCTGAGATAATAGACGCGCTTGCGGCCGGCGTCGTAGCTCTGCTTTTCCGCCGTCAGCCAGTGGTGCACGATGCGGTCGCGCAGCGCCAGCGCCGCGGCCTTGTACCAGTCGTGGCGGGTGGCCATGCCGGCGTCCTTGCCGATCGCAAGCCGCAGCTTGGCCAGCACCGCACCCTTGATCTCGGCCAGCGCCAGCTCGTCGACAGGCTGGCCGAGCGCCGGAAATTTCGCCGGGAGAAATGGATCTGGCAAGCTGCGCACCCCTGACTGAACTCACCCGAATGATACGCGCCTTGCGCCGGGACCGAAACCCGATCAAGGGCCCCGATTGTGCAACGCATGCATGGTGTTTATGCAAGGACTGGGCCGGGTTGATGGAGAATGTGCGCGTGACTTTGATGAAATTGTGAAGTCCGCGGATGGTAGGGGGCAAAGGCGTATCCAGGGGTTATGGAGCGGCCTGCGCCGGGACGACGCGGAATTCGCATTAGTCCTTCAACTTCACCTCACTGTGGCGCCACAGGCGAAGATCGCCGAAACCTTCGATGCGGCCCAATTCCGCCAGCGCCTCGATTCGTGCGCCCAATATCTCGTCGTTGATGGGCAGGTTGTGTTGGCGACAGTGGTTCATGGCTGTCCCGATCACCCTCGCGGCCTTTTGCCGTCGCGATGTCAGGACGGAAAAGATGATCGCATCGAGATCGGCCACGGATACGGATTTTGGAAGCTTCACGTTTTTCCACCGCAAATTACTGCTGATGGTGGGGGGCTCGGGAGGCGGGCGCAGTTCTGGATGCTCTCCGTAGACCAACTCCAGCACCTCAAAATGCAAACGGGATCCCAGCTCCCCGAGGGCGTGGACGAATGGCCGCCGCTCTTCTTTGTTGAGTTCCATGATAGCTGCGAAAGCCTTGTCGATGGCGTTGTCGATTGCGAACAGGTGCCGTCGAATCTTTTTTGCTTGCTTCTTGTCCATGGTCTCGATCGCCCCGCGGCTTTGGATGGTTAGGCGGATTGGAACAAATTAAGAACACTTTAGCAAGTCTTTGATATATCATAGTGATTCGGCGCAGTGCCGATACAACATCTATGGTCTGCTGTTCGTTATGAGGACTACATGTCCACCATCGCCTTCGATTCCTTCGCGCTCACCCGCATCGCCGACTTCGCCCGCTCGCTGTCGCGGCTGCATCTGGCATCGCGCCGCCGGCCGGTCGATGACGACCAGATCGACCGCGAATTCAACACCGTCTGCATGTCGGTGTGGGGCTACACGACAGACGATTTCAGCGACGATCTGTTCTCGATCGAGGATCATGCCTGGCTCGACACGCTCGATGAAGCGCATGCGCGCATCTTCGCGGCCGAGCAGGGCTACGACCTCGTCGACGACAACGGCATGCTGACGGATTGGTGGGGTTATTGCTGGATGATTCTCGCGGAGAAACGCGGGTTGCTGACGCCGGAAAACCGGGCGGCGGCGCGCGCGGCGATCGAGGAGAAATATCTGTCGGCGCCGAACGTGATCGGCGTCATCGTCGGGCGGTGAATTTATGGCGCTTCGGCGCGCTTGCCTCCGGCCGATGCAGACTTCGGCACCGAGGTCACGGGCAGCGCGCCGCGGCTTACCTCAGGCAATGGCGCTTCATTGGCGATCGTTTCGGCTGCGACCGGCGCCACCTTCATCTCGCCGAGCCGCGCGCGCACGTCGGCGGTCAAGCCCGGATAGGACGCCACCGGCGTGAATTCGGCGGTCTGGTTGACGCCGACCTTGACGCCGGAATAGGCCACCAGCCCGGTCGTGGTGGCGATCACGTCGCCGGGACGCAGCGAGGTGTCCAGCGTCAAATCGACCGGGGCGAGGCCGGCGGGGTCGCGGCCGTTGCAGGTGCAGTCCGCGCGCAGCGCCTTGCGAAAGGCGAAGGCGTTTTCGCTGTCGGCATAGCGCTCGCCGTTGCTCGACGAGGCGCCGTCGATGGTGCTGCCGAAGAAGACCCTGGTCGGGCTTGCAGGGCAGAACGCCTGGCACATCTGGACCGGTGAAGCGTTGCCGCGCGTCAGCGGGAAATACCGGCCGTCGCAGGTTCGCACGCAGAACGCAGGCCCCGAGCCGCTGGAGGCGACCGGGCGTGGCGGTGGTGCAGGCTGCTGGTTAAAGCCAAACGGATCGGCAAAGAAATTCGCTTGCGCCGGGACCTGGCGCTGCTGCTGGTTCTGGGCTCCGCCGAACAGGAAACTGAACAGGTCTTCGGCCGACGCCATGCGCGGGGCAAGTGCGATCGGTGCTGCGAGCGCGGTGACGGCAACAAGCATCACCCGGCGCCGCTTGCGCTGATAAGCCAACTCTGTACGCAACGCTTACTCCACCCAACGCACCAAACCTGCCGCGGCGAGCCGTGCCGCAGCACGATTCACATTAGTGCGGGATGGTAAACGAGCTATGAGCGAGCGCCCCGGATCGCCGAAAAAGAAATGCTCGGGACGCGGCCGGAACCCTGCATTCGGGACGGAACCCGTTCGTTGACGGCGAAGCCGTCAATCTTTCAGGAATTCGCCGGCCTTGTAGAGCGAGCGGAACGCAAGCCCCGCCTGCGCAAAGGTTTCGGTCGCGCCTTCGTCGCGGTCCACCATGGTGAGCACCAACGCGACCTCGCCGCCGGCCTCGCGCACCGCCTCGACCGCCTTCAGCGCCGAGCCGCCGGTCGTGGTGACGTCCTCGACGATCACCACGCGCTTGCCCTTCAGGCTTTCGCCTTTTGCCAACCCCTCCACCGACAGTCGGGCGCCGTGTTCCTTGGGCTTCTTGCGCACGAAGAACGCCGCGATCGGGTGGCCCTTGATCCAGGATAGCTGCGCGATCGCGCCGGCGAGCGGTACCGCGCCCATTTCCAGTCCGCCGACATAATCGAGATTATCGTCCTTCAGCGCATCGAATGTCAGTTCCGCCAGCAAGGCCGCACCTTCGGGGTCGAGCATGGTCGGCTTGAGATTGAAATAGAAATCGCTCTTGCGGCCCGACGCCAGCGTGATTTCGCCGCGGCCGAACGAGCGCTTGCGGATGATCTCGGCGAGGCGGGCGCGGGAAGCTGATTTGGACAAGGCGTTCTCTCATGTGGTGCGGAGGCGGCCGCAATCTATCGGCGCTTTCCAGCACATTCCAGCGCCGATATCGCGCCGTCAACAGCGCGGCGCAGGGATGGAACAGCATTCCGGGAGCGTGGTTGCAAACGCTCGAGATTTCGGCGTACTGGATACACGCCTTTCGGTCGGATATGACAACGAAATGACCATCGAACTGCACACCTGGAACACGCCGAACGGCCGCAAGATCAGCGTCGCGCTGGAGGAAATGGGGCTGCCGTACCGGGTTTTCCCGGTCGACATCACCAAGGGCGAGCAGATGGCGCCGGCATTCCTGGCCATCAGCCCGAACAACAAGATTCCCGCGATCGTCGATCCCGATGGGCCGGGCGGCAGCCGCGTCAGCGTGTTCGAGTCCGGCGCGATCCTGCTTTATCTCGGCGAGAAGGCCGGCAAGTTCCTTCCCGCACCGCTGATCGAACGCATCCCCGTGCTGGAATGGCTGATGTGGCAGATGGGCGGCTTTGGGCCCATGCCGGGGCAGGTGCATCACTTCATCGCGCTGGAAAACGAGCAGGACCGCGCCTATGGCCTGAAGCGCTTCATGGCCGAGACGCGCCGGCTCTACGGCATCCTGGATCGCCGGCTCTCGAATCGCGAGTTTGTCGCGGGCGCCTTGTCGGTCGCCGATTTTGCGATCCTCGGCTGGGCTTGGCGGCATGAGCGCCACAAGGTGTCGTTTGCGGATTTCCCCCATGTCGGCCGCTGGTACGAGACGCTGATGGCGCGGCCCGGCGTCAAGCGCGGCATGGATGCCAAGCTGGATTGAATTTGCTTTCTGCTCCCTCTCCCGCTTGCGGGGGAGGGTTGGGGCGGGGGTCCTTTGATGTGCGAAATACGCGAGACCGTTTCCCCCACCCGCCGCGCTCTATCGAGCGCGTCGACCTC
>JAJYAH010000048.1 GCA_021779635.1 Pseudomonadota bacterium
GAAAAGGCTGACGCCGACAAGCCCGATACTTCCAAGGCGGATGCTTCCAGCGCAGATGCTCCCAAGGCCGATGCCTCAAAGGCCGAAATTCCAAACGCCGAAAAGTCCAAGATGGACGCGCCGCGCGCCCCCGGCAGGGTGATGATCATGTCAGCCGGCGAGCGTTCCTGGAGCGGCAACGACGCGGGTCCGGCGCCGGAATCCGAACCGAACTCCGGAATGCTCGGCAAGCGGCGGCTCGGCGCACTTGCGGCGGTGGTGGCGCTGGCGGCGGTGGCCGGTGCGGTCGGCGGCGCCATGGCGACCGTCAGCCTCGGGCATTTCGGCGGCAATGACACGGCGGGTGTCGCCAACCACGCGCTCGAAGTGTCGGTTGCGCGACTCGATGCCGACATCCAGGCTCTGAAGGCCGGCGCCGATCATGCCTCCAGGCTCGGCATGGCCCAGTTCAACAAGACCAGCGAGCGTCTCGACAAGGTCGAGAAGGCGCAACTTGAACCCGCCGCCAAACTCGCCAAGCTCAGCGAGGCCGTGGAAAAGCTCCACGCCGCGCCACCGGTTGCCGCGGCAGCAGCCGCCGCACCGGCAAAGGAAACCACCGGCTCGATTTCGCCTCCGGCGACGGCGCCCAAGGTCGAAGTGGCGAGGCTGCCGACGGTGGAAGGCTGGTCGCTGCGCGACGTCGCCAATGGCGGCGCCTTGATCGAAGGGCGGCAGGGAATCTTCGAAGTCTATGCCGGCGATCCGGTGCCGGGCCTCGGCCGGATCGATGCGATCAGACGCCAGGACGGCCATTGGGTGGTTGTGACCAGCAGGGGCTTGATCGTCGCGCGCTGACGACCGACCGCTTCACCGCAGCGTGAAGCGGCGGCTTCCTCGCCTTCCGCTTGCTGCGAGACAGCGCGTGCGCTTTTCGGCTATTTTCCCGAATGGAAGCCGCCGCCCGAATGCGCCTTGAACGGGCGCTACGCGGCCGCGGCGTTTGTCGGGACACGGCCGGGTGCGGTTCCTTGCTATCATCCTTGTTTTGCTTGGCAGCGCGCTGCCGGCGCGCCACGCGCAAAGCGCGGCGTTGCTGGAGCGCGGTACTGCGATCACCGATCCGCTTGGCCTGCGCGAACTCGATCGCGGAATATTTGGCTTGGGCCGCATCCTGATGCCGAACCGATCGGCCGACGCGCCGATCACCAACAGCCAGTTGTTCGCTTTGCCATCGATGGTTCCGGTTCGCAGGGCGCTCGACGACGAGTTCGAGCGATACATCGCAGGGCAAAAGGCCGCTCAGCCGAGCGAAACCATCGGCGTCGGCAGCGCCTACGACCTTCAGCTGTTCGATCGCGCGCTGCTTTATTCCCCTGATTCACGCTTCGTGCTGGCCGGCATCATCAACCGGATGGACCGCGCCTACCTCTCCGAAGCCAATTGCGGCGAGATCAGGCTGATCTATCGTCTGACGCGGACGGACGGGGCCGGGACCGGTGATGCGCCGACCTCGCCGCGGCTGCCGATGACGCTCAACGTCGTGCTGAAGGCCAAAGGCGATCACGCGGTCGACCGCAGCGGTGCCGCGATCACCTGCGCGGAGATCGCGCGCCGCTGGCTGGCGACAGCCGATTCTCCGCTGACCGGCGTCAGGCTTGCGGAAGAATTGCTGTCGAGCGACGGCCCGCTGGATTTGATCGAGCCTGAGAACATCGACCTCATTGAGACCAATCTTCAGATCGCGCACGCGCCGAAATCGGCAACCCGCGATTTCCGTACCGATTATCTCTTGAAGGTGTTTCACTACAATGCGCAGAAGCAGGTGTTCGAGCAGGTGCCGCTCGAGAACCAGATCGATCGCGGGCGGATTCTCACGGATGATCGCCTCAAGCGCGACTTTCGGGCGTGGCTGCTCGATGTCGGGCACATCGGTGAACTGGATCGCGGCACGATTTTGATCCCTGAGAAATTTCTGGCTACCGCTGCGATCGCCGCAACCCCGGCCGGATTTGCGGCCTCAAACCTGCAGCCTGCGTTCGGCCTGGTGCAGGGCGACGACGCAACCGCGGATCCTGTATTCAAGGAGAGTGATGTCGTCTCGGCATTGAAGAAGGCGGCAGAGAGCGGCGTCGGCTTGGAAAACATCCGGTCGGTGGCCGGCTTTGAGCGCCGGCTCAACGACATGACCTGTTCGGGTTGCCATCAGACCCGCGGCATCGGCGGCTTTCATTTTCCGGGCGTCGATTGGATGGCGGCCAATCCCTCCAATTCGACGGTCGTCCCTGCGTCGCCGCATTTCTTTGGCGACCAGATCAGACGCCGCGATATTTTGATGTCATTGCGCGACGGCAGGCGGCCGGATTACTCCCGCGGATTTTCCAGCCGCCCGCAATTGCGCGGCAGCACCGAACTCGCAGGAACCGAATATGACGACGGCTGGGGCGCGCATTGCTACCAGCAAAGGCCCGATGCCGCCGACAATGATCGCAGTTTTCGCTCATGGACCTGCGCCGAGGGGCTGGCGTGCCAGGTCGTCGGCAATGCCTCGCGAATGGGGATGTGCTTCGTAAAGAGCCGCTAAAGCATGATCCGGAAAAGTGGACACCGGTTTTCCGAAAAGATCGTGCTTAAACAAAAAGATAGAGCGAGATGGCGATTCAACGAAGAGCCATCTCGCTCTAGTCCGATCGCTTTTGTGCGTATGATGGAGAACGCAACCGCAATAAAACCGGCTGGCGTATAAGCCGGGTAAAAACGGCAGCTAGAACGAGGTCGTAATACCGGTGAGCCATTGCGGCGATGCGTCCACGAGAAATGCTTCCAGCTGCTTGTCCGCCCCTGATACGATGAGCACGCCAATGATCACGAACAAAAGACCGAGCGCGGATTTCAGGCCGCTGCCGGCCGACAACAAGGTGCCGCGCCAGCGCACCATCGTCTCCCTCGAAAGCCATCCCAGACCCAGGAGTGGAAGTGCCGCTCCAATACCGAACGCGAGCATCGTTAGCGCAACCTGACCGAGGTCCTTTCCTTGTGCAGCGAGCAGCGATGCGGCTCCGAGCGTGGGTCCGACGCAGGGACTCCATACCGCACCCAGGAGCACGCCGATCGAAAACTGTCCCGCGAGGCCGTTGGTTCTGCTTGTTGCGAGCTTGCCGTCGGCCCAGTTTCCAATGGGACCGGCGGCGGCGGCAAGGCGGGCTTGGAGGGATGGAAACAGCAGTACGACTCCCACCACGACGATCAGCGCCGCCGCGACATAGCGTAACCGGTCCGCATCAAGCCCGACCGAGTGGCCGGCCGTGGCCAGGAACAATCCGATCGCGACAAACGACAGGGATAGCCCGGCAGCAAGTGCCAGCGGTCCCCGCCGATGAGTGGATGCTGCAGCGCCCAACACGATCGGCAGAATCGGCAGGACACACGGCGACAGTATCGAAAGGATCCCGGCGACAAAGGCCAGGATTGGACTGCTGATCGTCATGGTTGACGTCCCCTGCAGAAGTCCATGGTGGCGCTCTCAAGTGTTGTACAGAAGCGAAATGAGCGCGTCCGCCTCAGGCGACGTCCGGTCCGCCGCGCCAGGCGCCGGGTCGGGATCATCATTCACGACAGCCCGCCTTCCGAAGTGCCCGGGATCAGATCGATTTTTCAGCGAGGGCGTAGATCGAATCCCGCCTGGTGTCGCCGACCGAGCGGCCTTCTTCCTTCTCGCCCTTGAAGACAATCAGGGTCGATTGCATCCGGGCGCCAAAGCGGTTGACCAGGTCTTTCTGGCTGTCGAAATCAATCACGAAATAGGCAAGGTTCTTGAATTTCGGATCCGCCCTAAGCTCGCTCAGGATGGGCGCCTGCGCTTTGCAGGTTGGGCACCAGGAAGCATGGATCGCGATCAGGATCGGCCGCCCGGCTTTCTGCGCATCGGCAAATGCCTTGGCGTCGAACGTCGGGACGATCTCCGCCAGCGCTGGCGACACGGTAAACGCCCCGGCAACCAGCGAGGCAATCAGGATCGATCGACGGGTCAGCATGGTGTTCTCCTTGTTGGTCTCGGTAAGTTTCGTCTCAGAGGGCGCAAATGTTACGCCCAGAGAGGACTTCATTGGCACCATCCGATTCGACCGTAAATCGGGAAAGGTTAGCGCCTATCAAAAAGATTCTTTCCTATCGCCGCCATGGGCGCGGGTGTATCCCAACCCGAGAAAAATCGGGTTGGGACCAAGGCCCGCACTATACCGAGTTGTACCAAGGAATATCCCGCGTACCCTGGTACTCCAAGGCTCACTCTCGTCAGCACCGACAGACAGCCGAGCACGCGCGCCGCGATGACGTCGTTCGCGCTCGCGCTCCTTCATGACCTCGATGCAACGGTCATGATCCTGATCTGAAATTCGGCATGGCGGCCTTGATTGCGGGAGTTGCCAGCGCCTTCGGACGAACCTCCCTGGAATGGGTTGCCACGTATGTCCGGCCCTTCCACCGCGGCTTTCCAGCCGACGATAATTATTTCCCGAATCGCGAACCCTTTTGCGGATTTGGCCCCTCTTGATGTTTGAACTTAACCAAGAGAGGGCGATCCAATGATGTACTTCAAGACCAATCTCCCCGGCTGGGAGCGCGCGATCCGCATCGCCATGGGCATCATGGTGGCTGGCCTGGCGTACCTGTATGCACCGAGCCCCTGATGACCTGGGTCGGTATCGCCATGGGCGCGATGTTCGCCGGAACCGGTTTCATCGCCTTTTGCCCGATGTGCGCTATGGTGGGCCGCAGGTATATCGGGACCGATAAGTGATTGCCGAGCCCAAACTGGTCGAAGCCGCCTGCGGCGGCGACGTAACCGCCGTAGAAAAGCTGCTCGTTGTCTGCCAGCCGGACTTGCGCCGGTTTGCGCGGCGGGCCTGCTCGACCAATGAGGATGCCGAGGACGCAGTCCAGATCGCTCTGTGGCAGCTCTACCGCAAGATCGGGGCGCTGCGCACGGCGGCCACTTTCGCGTCGTGGTTGTTCCGGATCATCGAGCGCGAATGCTACCGGCTGTTTCATGCGCGCGACAGGCTGCAAGCGCTCGACGAAACGCTTGACGCGGTGCTGCGGCAGGAGCCGCTGCCGCTGGCACTTCGCAAGGACCTGGTGACGGCCATCGCGACGCTTGCCGAACCGTATCGAAAAATTCTGATCATGCGCGACGTCGACGAGTTGTCCGCTCCGGAAGTGGCAGAACAACTCGGCATCTCGCCCGAGGCCGTAAAGAGCCGCTTGCACAGGGCGCGCACGATGGTGCGCGAACACCTGCTTGCGGGCGGATACCTGGCGTCGACAACGTAACGGGCAATCCGATGTCCTGCAGCCGATCCTTGTACGTTCACCTGTTGCGCGGGATAGGTGCTGCAGCCCTGCTTGTCCTGGGCTTTGTCTACGCGAACGCCGTCCCATGGTTGTTGCCGGTGCTGCTGATTGGCGCGATCGCGCTGTTGCGCGGCTGTCCGATGTGCTGGCTGATGGGACTCTTCGATGCCATTGCGGCGCGCCGCTCTGGCGTGGACTAGGTTCCGCAGTCAGCGGCGAAAGCCCGCAGGAGAGCGTCGAATTCGTCCGGGCACTCCCATTGCGGGGCGTGACCCGCCTCAGTGACGACCTGCACGGCGCCGCGCCAGAGGGTGGGAAGTTTCAGCGATCCGAAATACGCGCCGTTGATGAGTTGCTCCCGCACGCCATGCAAGACCGCAAGCGGAACCTTCAATGCGGCGGCAACCTCGACTTCATCGCGGGTCACGGCCGGATCGATGCTCGCACCAATTTGCGCGCGTGCGATCCCGTCAGTTCGCATCGCGTCCTCGAGGAAGAATGCGGGAATGTCGGCAAATCCAGGCGCGAAGAACGCAGCGACGTAGGCCTTGGCCATCTCGGGCGTGATTTCCGGCACGAAACCGACCTGCATGGCAGGATTGGGCAGGAAGGCCTTGTCCATCGCCGGCGGAAATCCGATCGGAGGCGTGCCGAAGATCATGAGGCCGCGCGCCCCGGCAAGGTCGGGTGCGGCCTCAAGCAGAATATGCCCCCCAAGGCTCCAGCCGACCAAGATCGAATCCTCAATGCCCCGCGCGGTTAGCAGGGCAATGAGTGAGCGCGCCTGGCCGGACAACAGATAGGCGGCGGGATCGCTGGCGTCAGCCGAACGGCCATGTCCCATCAGGTCGATCGCGACGAGACGGTGCGAAGCGCCCAGCGGGCCGTCGAGCTGGCGCGAAAAGGCGCGCGCGGAGCAGGAATTGCCGTGGATGAGAACGATGGGTCGCCCCACACCTTCCGTTTCGTGGACGGCGATCTCGCCGAAAGGCCCCGCGAACATCGTCGTCTTCGTCATGCCAATCTCCTTCGCCGGCGCTTTCAGTCAGCTTAATGGCATGGCGGCGTGCGGAATGACAACCCTTGCGCGGTAGGCTAGCCTCTTGCCGCTGGATGCGAACCGGCCGAGGTCGACGGACACGGGGAGGGCAGGCGGTGAACGACACGGACAAGGAAAACAAGCTGCGCAACCGCGAGATCGCCCGGAATGAAAGCACGCGACAAACCGTCGGCGACATCCGCGTCAGCGCATGGGCGGTCGCGGCCGCGGTCGTCATCGGTCTTGCCGCGATCGGCTGGGTATTATTGCACAATAAATAAAGTGCGGGCTTCGCCGGGCGACGTCGATTGGGGACGGTCCGTTACGCGTAATGTGTGAGACGCCTGCCGGGCAATAGATCGTACGGGGATCGCCAGCCGGGCAGATTTGCAACGCGGCGGAGCCAGGCGTCTATGGCCGGGTGACTGGCTGCAAGATCGTAGCCGGTTTCGTCATTCGGATAGGACAGATAGGCGATCATTGAAAAGTCGGCCACGGTCGGCCGGTCGCCGACGGCGAATGCGGATTGCTGCAGGTGTTGCTCCAGTATCGCAAGGAAGTCGTCGATGCGCCTGCGGAAGTAGGCCAGCACGTGCGGGTCGGGTGATGGCGTGAACGTCCGATGGTATCGATAGGTCGCCATGTAGCCGGTCAGCTTGTGGTTGTCCCAGAACAGCCAGCGTAGCACTTCGAATCGCTCGCCGGCATTCTCGCCACCAAATCGGCCGTATTGTTCGGCGAGCTTGAGCAGGATCGGCGCGGTCTGGGTGAGACGCACGCCATTCTCCACCAGAACCGGGATTTCTCCCATGGCATTGACCGTCCGCCGCCACTCCGGTGTTCGCGTGATGCCGCCGCCGAAGTCGGTCCAGACCGGTTCAAAGGTCTGGCCGCAAAGGGTGAGCATCAACGCGAGCTTGTAGCTGTTTCCCGATTCCGGGAAATAATGCAGCCGGTAGGTGGACATCGCCGCATTCCTTGTCTGCTCTGGACTCGGGTAGAGGTGTGGCTTACGACCGAATCCCGTGCTTGCGCTTTCGAGCGGTCAAACGCCGCATTAATACGTTTGATCCGTAAAAAAGAACATATGTTCTGTTCATAAACCAACCCGGCGATGATTGTCAAGATGGCCGCCAAAATCGAACGGAAAACGACCGAACGCGAGCGCCCCCTTATGGAAGCCACGCTGCGCATCATTGGCCGAACGGGGCTCGAGGGCGTCACACACAGGGCCGTTGCGACCGAGGCGGGAATGTCGCTTGGAGCGGTCACGCATCACTTCGCAACGCGCGACGTCCTGGTGGATGCGGCACTCCGGTTCGCTTTAGCGTGCGAGGTCGACCGCCTGCGCGCGCTGGCTTTGAGTTTGCAAAGCAAGGCGCTCGACGTGGAGGCCTGGATTGAGTCCCTTGTTGCCTGGTACTCCAGGGAACTTCAAAATCAGGCCGAGACACATATTGCCTGCTACGAGGCGTTTCTGGCGGCGGCGAGGAGCGCACGGCATCGGCCCATTGTTGTCGAGTGGTTCGAGACCTGGCGACAAAGCGCGGAACTTGCCCTAAGGGCGGCCGGCTCGTCTGATCCCCCCCGCCATGCCGAGCTGTTCGTCTCCACTTTAATCGGCATCGTGTTGCAACAATTGGCGGTACCGCGCCGCAGTTTCCGAAAGGACGCCAAGGGGTCTCTCCTGGAACTGGTCCGCGGCTTGACCGTCAGGAAGTAATCGGACCGTCGCGCGCCGATGCCGACGAATTTGGATTGATGGCAATGCCGCCTGGCCCGTTCACGCCACCGCGCCCGATGCTCGCAGCTGCCGGATCGCCGCCTCGTCATATCCTGCCTCGCGCAGCACCTCGTCGCTGTGCTCGCCGACGCCAGGCGGATGCCGCGGTCGGGTCTTTTTGCTGCCGTCGATCCAGATCGGGCTGTTGACGGTCAGCATGGTGTCGTTCTCGAACGGCAGCAGCACCTCGTTTTCGATCATCTGCCTGTCGTTGGGGATGTCGTCGAGGATGCCGATCACGCCGAACACCAGCCCGTTGCCGTCAAGTATCTTGCGCCATTCGGCGAGGTCCCTGGTGGCAAAAATCTCATCGAAGATCTTGATCAATTCCAGCGACCGCGCGTGACGGTCGGGCTTGGTCGCGAATCTGGCATCGGCGATGAGATCCTCCCGTCCGAGGCAGCGCGCCAGCGTCGGCCATTGCCGGTCCTCGTTGAGCAGCGACAGGATGAGCCAGCGCCCGTCGCGGCATTGGTAGTGGTTGGTCACCGCGTTCAGCGCGCGCTCGCGCGGCCGCCGTTCGCCGAATTTCGCGCCGCATAATTTGGCCTGGGCGAGCACCCCGTTGGCCCACACGCCATTGGCCATCAGGTTCGAGCTCACATGCGAACCCTTGCCGGTGCGCTCGCGCTTGTACAGTGCGGTGACGATCGCGCCGTATAGCGCCATCGCGCAGGGGTGATCGCCCATGCCGGCGACCGAACGCGCCGGGGCGATGCTGGTATCCGCGCGCACCAGATCCATCAGGCCTGAACGCGCCCAATAGGCATTGCTGTCGAAGCCGGGCTTGTTGGCCTCGTCGCCTTTTTCGCCATAGCCGGTGAACGACGCATAGATCAGGCGCTGGTTGAGCGGTGCAAGCTTGGCGTAGGTCAGACCGAGCCGGGCGCGCACGGCGGGCGGAAAATTCGTGATAAAGACGTCGGCTTCGGCGGCGAGCCGATGCAGCACCGCCTGGCCTTCCGGCTTAGAGAGATCGAGCGCCAGGCTTCGCTTGTTGCGGGATTCCAGCAGCCAAGCGAAGTTGTGCTGACTCGCGGGATAGCCCGGCAAATTCGGCAGGTTGCGATAGGGATCGCCCAACCCGGGCGGTTCGATCTTGATCACTTCGGCGCCGAAATCCGACAGCACGGTTGCGGCCGCGGGCGCTGCGATGAAACTCGCGCAGTCCAGAATCTTGAGGCCTTCGAAGATGCCGTCTTCCATATGAACTCGCTCCCGTGATTGTTGTTGGTTTTTGCGTGTGATGGAATTATCGCTGCGAACGATCAAATGCCATTTGACCTATGTTGGCGGCACCGCGCAACGGGTGAAAATGCAGTGCACTCTGGCGCTGTCGTGATCCCCACATGAGCGCGATTACGCTCACGCGAGGAGGACGGCTCATTCGCTGCCCGACATCAGCGCAGCGTTGCCGCCGGCGGCCGAGGTGTTGATGGTCACGGTTTGTTCGGTCGCAAAGCGCGTCAAATAATGCGGCCCGCCGGCCTTGGGGCCGGTGCCGGATAGTCCATGGCCGCCGAACGGCTGCACGCCGACTACGGCGCCGATCATGTTGCGGTTGACATAGACATTGCCGACGGCGAGCCGGTCGATCACATGTTCGACCGTGTCGTCGATACGCGAGTGGATGCCGAGCGTCAGTCCGTAGCCGGAGCGTTCGATCGATTGCAGCACGCCCTCGAGCCGGTCGGTCCGGTAGCGCACCACATGCAGGATGGGTCCGAATACTTCCTCTGTGAGTTGATCGGCATCCGACAGTTCGAAGATATGCGGCGCCACGTAATTGCCCTCGGGCGCCGTGCCGGCGCAATGCAGGCGGGCCTGCTTCTTCATCCGCGCGATATGCGCCTCCAGCCGCTCCTTGGCCTCGGCGTCGATCACCGGTCCGACCTGAACGGCGGGATCGCTGACATCACCGATCCGCAATTCGCGGGCAGCACCTGCGATCATCTCGATCATGCGGTCGGCGACATCGTCCTGCACGAACAGCAGGCGCAGCGCCGAGCAGCGCTGGCCGGCCGAGCGGAACGCCGAGGTCACGACATCGTCGGCGACCTGCTCGGGCAGCGCGGTCGCATCGACGATCATCGCATTGATGCCGCCGGTTTCCGCGATCAGCGGCACGATCGGGCCGTCCTTGGCGGCGAGCGTGCGATTGATCGAGCGGGCGACCTCGGTCGATCCGGTGAAGGCGACGCCGGCCACGGCAGGCTGCGCCACCAGCGCCGCGCCGATGCTTCCGTCGCCGGGCACCAGATGCAGCGCGGAGGCCGGCACGCCGGCCTCATGCAGCAGGCGAACGGCCTCGGCTGCAATCCGCGGCGTTTGCTCGGCGGGCTTGGCAACGACCGCATTGCCGGCCATCAGCGCCGCCGTGACCTGGCCGAGGAAGATCGCCAGCGGAAAATTCCACGGCGATATCGCGATGAACACGCCGCGGCCGCGCAGCTCGACCATATTGCTCTCGCCGGTGGGCCCCGGCATGATTTCGCCCGCGCCGAAATGTTCGCGGCCCGAGGCGGCATAATAGCGGCAGAAATCGACCGCCTCGCGGACTTCCGAAAGCGCGTCGTCGAGCGTCTTGCCGCCCTCGCGTTGCAACAGTGCGATGAAATGCGCCGCGCGTTGCTCCAGCAGGTTGGCGGCTTTCTCCAGGATTTCGGCGCGCATTTGCGCCGGCGTTCGGCTCCACGATACGAACCCCGCGCGGGCGGCCATGACGGCATCGCTTGCGGCCTGTGGATCGGCGTCGATGACGTCGCCGGCAGCGGGGCTGCTCGCAGCGATGGCCGAGATCAGCTGGTTCAGCGCGGCGCGCTCGCCGAACTCGATGCCGCGCGAATTCAGCCGCCGCGGCTGATAGAGATCGCGCGGCAGCCGGATGTCGGGATGCCTGGCGTTGGCGGCGGCGCCGATGATTTCGGCCGGACGCCGCAGCAGCGTTGCCACCGGGATCGCGGGTTCGGCGGCGAGCGCCACGAATGACGTGTTGGCGCCATTTTCCAGCAGGCGTCGCACCAGATAGGCCAGCAGATCGCGGTGGCTGCCGACCGGCGCATAGGTCCGATGGGCTATTTTCGGACGATCCGCGCTTAATTGCGCGTACAGCGCTTCGCCCATGCCGTGAAGGCGCTGAAACTCGAATCCGGTTTCGTCGCCGGCGAGTTCGAGCACGGTCGCCACCGTCAGCGCATTGTGGGTGGCGAATTGCGGGAAGATGCGGGGGCGGAGCGTCAGCAGTTTCTGCGCGCAGGCGATGTAGTTCAGGTCGGTCATCGCCTTGCGGGTGAACACCGGATAGTCGTCGAGGCCGCGCTCCTGCGCGCGCTTGATTTCGGTGTCCCAATAGGCGCCTTTGACCAGCCGCACCATCATCCGCCGGTTCAATCGTCGCGCCAGCTCATCGACATGGTCGATCACCGCCGCGGCGCGTTTCTGGTAGGCCTGAACAGCCAGTCCGAAGCCATCCCAGCCTTTGAGCGATGCGTCATCGAGCGTGGCCGCGATCACGTCGAGCGACAGTTCCAGCCGATCCGCTTCCTCCGCATCAACCGTGAAATTCAGGTCGAAGGCCTTGGCGCGCCGTGCCAGGTCGAGCAGCCGCGGAACCAGTTCGTTCATCACCCGCCGATGGCTTAGCGCCTCGAAGCGCGGATGCAGCGCGGACAGCTTGACCGAGATGCCGGGCCGATCGGGCAGCGGACGATCGTCGGCGGCGTGGCCGATGGCGTCGATCGCGGCGGCGTAGGAATTGAAATAGCGCTCCGCGTCGGCGGCGGTGCGCGCGCCTTCGCCGAGCATGTCGAAGGAATAGCGCGGCGCGGCGGCCGAATGCGGCCGCGCCCGCGCCAGCGCCGCTTCAATGGTCTCGCCGAGCACGAAATGGCTGCCCATCAGCCGCATCGCCTGCCGGGTCGCGGCGCGGACCGCCGGAGCGCCGAGCCGCTTCGCCAGCCGCCCGATCGTGCCTTGCGGGGTCTCGCCGGGTTGAATCACGCGCGCCGACACCCCCAGCGCCCACGCCGACGCGTTGACCAGAAACGCGCTGGATTTGGTCTCGTGGTGCACAAAGTCGCCGTGGCCGAGCTTATCCTCGATGAACTGGTCGGCGGTGCGGGCGTCCGGCACCCGCAGCAGGGCTTCGGCGAGCACCATCAGCGCCAGGCCTTCCTTGGTGGAGAGCGCAAACTCCCGCAGCATGTCCTCGACGCCGCCGAGCCTGTCGTCGGAGGCGCGGATGGCATCGATCAGCCGGGTCGCGGTGCCGTCGATTCGCTCGTCCTGCGCGGCGTTGAGGCGGGCGGTCTCGAGAAGCCGGGCCGCCAAGACGCCATCGTCCGGCGCATAGCTCGCCGTAAAAGGCGGAAGGACGAAGGGGGCGGATGTCATGGCGTGTCTAGGGCTGGAAAGTCCGGGGGTGAATCCCCTTCTGGTTCCCGTCCTCTATATGCAGCCATCAACGCCACCGCGAAACTGCTGCATTGGTTTTGGCGAGATTTATTTTGGCCTGAGGGGTGGCGACGGGAGGAGACCGCCGTGGTCGTCAGCCTGCGACCGCGCGGCTATCGGAAGCGCTCTAAGGTCATGACGATGAGGTCATGACGGTCGAAAGATAGCTCGCGAAAGTCGACCGATCGAACCTGCGCATTCTGCGCCGATTCAAATACGTGCACGGGCGCTGTTCGCCCCTGCCGGATGCACGCTATTTTTGGGATATCCCGGAAGCCCCACTCCCGGATTGCGTCCGAGAGTGCGCTGTTGCGAACCGCGCTACTGGCGTTAAACCTTGAGGTTCTCTGCCGAGGTCTTGCCGCGATTGGCAACTTCTTCGTATTCCACCGTCTGTCCTTCGTTGAGCGAGGAAAGACCAGCCTTTTCGACCGCCGAAATATGAACAAAAACGTCCTTGCCGCCACTTGAGGGCTGGATAAATCCAAAGCCCTTGGTCGCGTTGAACCACTTCACAGTACCTTTAGCCATCACGTCGTCTCCGCGGGATCAAAAAACGATAACGAACTCCCGGTCTCCGCAAACCGGCATGTCCGATGGGGGCACGATACGCGGTATAGGGCACGCTTGATAGCTTAAACGACACCGGGATTTCGGCGGAAAAGGATCATTATCGCGGCGCATTCGCGTCTTTTGCCTCTTTGGCCATCATTTGACGCGGCGAACCATCGCAAACAGCAGCCGTTTCGGTTTTATTGAAGCCCGCACGTGAAACGCCCGGTTCCGCCAATGGAAGCGCGCAAGCTTTGCTTTCAAATCGAATTTTGCGACGTCGTGGCGAGATATTCGACGATCTTAGGCCGCGACGACACCCAGATCGTCAACCAGCGCGGACAACGTCCTGGCGCCGGCGACCGGGTGAACCGTCATCGGTTCGGTGCGTCCGCGGATCAATCGGGCAAGTTGGACGCGGCTGCGTGCGCTCATGCGATTCCGCTAAAGATGACGTCGGCGATGTTAGAATCCAATTCGGTTGGTGACGCGTGGCCCGACGTGCTCGCGCCGGAAGCTGCCACGACCGCGCCGCCGGTTCATAGCTGCGCTCAAGAGAGTGACCGGCCGGTCGCCGCCGGATTCATTCGTCGCTGTCGCGCTTGCGCAGCAGGTCCTTCGCCAGATCGCCGAGCGCGGGCTGCGGCAATGCGGCGAACGGCAGCGGCCGCGTCACGTCGATCGCGGCAAGCCCGAGCCGCGCGGTCAATAGCCCGTTGAGAACGCCTTCGCCGAGCCGCTGCGACAATTTCGCCGCGATGCCGTGGCCGAGCACCTGCTGGATCAAGCTGTCGCTTGCCGCCATGCCGCCCGTGATGGCGACATGTGCGACCACGTGACGCATCAACCGGATCATTCCGAGCGCGCCCGGCCGTCCGCCGTAGAGGCGTGCCAATTGCCGGATCAGGCGCAAGGATGCCGCGAATACGAACAGCACGTCGATCAGCGCGCGCGGACTGACGGCGGTGACGATCGAGACGCGTTGCGCCGCCGAGGAGATCAGGCGGCGCGCTTCCTGATCGAGCGGCGTCATCAATTCGCGCTCCGCCAGCCGGATCAGATCGGCGCCGTCGATGATGTCGTCGGTATGGCTTTGCAGCGTGGCGCGCGCCCGCGCCAGTTGCGGGTTCTGGTGCGCCAGCCGGAGCAGGTCATGCACGATGGACCGGCTCTCGGTACGGTCATCGCTGAGCAGTGCCGCGGCGGCGCGCTGATGCAGTTTTTCGATCACCGCCAGACGCGCCAGTCCGAAGATTTCGCGCGCCACCACCACCGATAGTGCGAGTGCTGCGGCGGCGGCAAAAACCAGCCCGAGCAAGCCGAGGCTTTCGCTGCGCGCGAACAAATCCTCGATCAGGCCGGTAACGCCAAGCCCGACACCGAGCAGGATCAGCCCGCTCAACGCGGTCCAGAATACCGCGCCCCAGCGGAATCCCCGTTGCGGCAAAATCGGCGCCTCGATCGGAACCGGCAGCAAGGCAGGGTCGGCTTCCGGCGTGATGTGGACGGTGCCGCGGGACGGGCGGCTGGAATCCTCGGGATCCATCACGATCACGCTGGGATCGTCGAGCTTGAAGGTCACCGGCCGCCGATGATTGGATCGCTCGCTCATTGCAGTTTGTCTCCGATCAGGAACTGGAGTGCGCGGTCGAGGCGGATGTGAGGCAGGACGGGACCGGCCGCGTCATGGCTCTCGAGTTGCGGCGGCCGAAACCGAAGAAAGCGAAAATCGGCTTTTTCAGCGCTAGCGCTGGAAAGGCCGCGAAACGCGCCCTCGCCCCTGAAAAGCTCCTCCGGGTCTTCAGGCAGATCGCCCGGAAAGGTGGCGACTTCAGTCTCGCCGTCAAAGGCCTCGCCGCTCGCCGTTTCGTGGGCGGCGGGCGTGCCGAGGATGGAAGGGAGTTTTTCCCGGCCGCGCTGCAGCTGGGCCTCGCGGGTCGCGCGCACCGCAGCCAATGCCACGACGTCGATCTCGGCGCCGGCATATTCGGCGCGGGCTGCAGCCTGGGCCACGGTTCGCCGCAACACCGCCTCCAGACGATCGTGGCTCGAATGATGCAAATGGTCCGCCTTGGTGGCGGCGAACAGGATGCGGTCGATCCGCGGCCGAAACAGGCTGCTCAGCAGCGTGCTGCGCCCGATCCTGAAACAATCCAGAATTCCGGCCAGCGCCGCCTCGAGGTCATGCAGCGCTTCGGGCCCGGCGTTGAACGCCGCCAGCGCATCGACCAGAACGATCTGGCGATCGAGCCGCGAGAAGTGATCGCGAAAGAACGGGCGAACCACCACGTCCTTGTAGGCCTCGTAGCGCCGGCGCATCATCGCCCAAAGCGACCCGTCGGGCGCTGTGCCGTCGGCTGGCAGCTCCAGCGGCGCAAATGTCAGCGCCGGCGAGCCGGCGAGGTTGCCTGGCATCAGGAAACGGCCCGGCGGCAAGAGGCTCATGGCGAAGCGTTCGTCGCGGCAGGCGCGCAGATAGTCGGTGAACAGCCGTGCGGCGGTTAGCGCAGCCTGCTCGTTTTCACGATCCTGGGCATTCAGTGTTGCAAGATGCGTGTGCCACGCCGTCGCGAGCGGCGCGCGCAGCCGCTCCCGCGACAGCTCAAGGCCTTCGCGGGACCATTGCTCGTAGCTCTTGTTGAGCAGCGGCAGGTCGAGCAGCCATTCGCCGGGATAGTCGATGATGTCGAGCGTCAAGGTGCGGTCCGCGCCATTATGCCGCTGATAGTCGATCACCAGCCGCAGCTCGCTGATATCGACCGTCGAATTCGGCCAGCGTCGCGCCTCGATCAGGGTATGGACATGGTTTTCATAGTCGAAGCGTGGCACCGCGTCGTCGGGCTGCGGCTCAAGCCGCGCTTGCGCGATCCGCCCGGTGGCGAAAGGCTCGAAGATCGGGAAGCGTCCACCGCGGGTGAGGCCGTGAACCAGCGCGGTGATAAAGACGGTCTTGCCGGCGCGTGACAGGCCGGTGACGCCGAGCCGAACGGTCGGATTGAAAAAGTGCTCGCCATAATCCAGCAACGCCCGCGCCGACAGCCGCGCTTCCTCGACGATATCGGAAAAACTGAGAGCCATGCGGGCGGGGGAGCTCGGTTTGACGGAGGCTATCGGGCGGAAAACTATCAGGAAAGTGGCGATCGGCGGGCGGAAATCAAGTTTCATATTTAGGACGCGATTTGAGCCGAGGAGTCCCTCCGCCGGGGTTCGTTAACCCCCCGAGAGGCATTATCTATCGCTTTCGCCATCCAGTTTACCGGGCCGCCATGACCATCTTCAAACTGAAGCAACTTGCCTCGACATCCGCCCACGCGGCGGCCGGCGCGATGCGCTGGAATTACGATCGGGCCGAGCTGATCGCCGACGGCGTCGTGCATGGGATCGGCGTGTTCTGCGGGTTGGTCGCGGCCACCGTGCTGATCGTGCTGACGGCGGTCTATGCCACGCCGTTTGAAGTGGCTGTGGTGTCGGTTTACGTCGGCGGGCTGCTGAGCATGCTGGTGCTGTCGGCCACCTACAATTTGTGGCCGGTGTCGCGGGCCAAATGGGTGCTGCGCCGGTTCGATCACTCGGCGATCTATGTGCTGATCGCGGCGACCTACACGCCGTTCATCATGCAATTGAAAGACAGCATTTTCGCCGTCGCGCTGTTGACCGGCGTGTGGTGCCTGGCGATTGTCGGGATTGTGCTCAAGCTGGTGTTGCCGGGCCGGTTCGACCGCCTGTCGGTCGGCCTCTATCTGGCGATGGGCTGGAGCGGCTTCATGCTCTATGACGTGGTGGTCGCCGCACTGCCGAGCTTGGCCCTCTGGTTTGTGATGGCGGGTGGCGCTCTGTATAGTCTGGGTGTGATCTTTCACGCGTGGCAGCGGCTGCGCTTTCAGAACGCGATCTGGCATTGCTTTGTGCTGCTGGGCGCGGCATGCCACTACACCGCCGTGCTGGATCTCGTTCTGGCCTGAGATTTCTGGCGTGAGAATTCAAGAAACGGAGCGTGATGATGCAGGTCGCCGGCAAGGTCGTGGTTGTTACCGGAGGCGCCAACGGCATCGGCCGCGCCCTGTGCGAGGCGTTTCATAGAGCCGGCGCCGCCAAGGTCGTGGTTGCCGATCTCGATCTGGCGGGCGCGGAAGCCGTCGCCGCCGCGATCGATGGTGCGGCGTTCAAATGCGACGTCGGACAGGAACAGGACATCCGCCACCTCATCGAGGAAACCGAGCGCCGGTTCGGTCCGATTGCGCTGTTCTGCTCCAATGCCGGCATCGGCGGCGGTTTCGATCCGCTGTCGGAGAACGCCGGCGGCAGTTCCGATGAGCCATGGGCGAAAAGCTGGGCCATTCATGTCATGGCCCATGTCTATGCCGCGCGGCATCTGATTCCGCGCATGAAGGCGCGCGGGGGCGGGTACTTTCTCAATACGATTTCCGCCGCGGGTCTGCTGTCGCAGGTGGGAAGCCCGGCCTATTCGACCACCAAGCATGCCGCGGTGGGATTTGCGGAAAATCTTGCGATCTCGCACAAGGCCCATGGCATCCGCGTTTCGATCCTGTGCACGCAGGTCGTAGAT
>JAJYAH010000702.1 GCA_021779635.1 Pseudomonadota bacterium
TCGCAAGCCAGCGGCAACATCTTCGTGCTGACGCTGTTCACCCGCATCGTCATCTTCGCGCTGGCCGCGGTAAGCCTCAACCTCATCATGGGCTATGGCGGGATGATGAGCTTCGGGCACGCCGCCTATCTCGGCATCGGAGGCTACGCGGTCGGCATTCTCGCGGCCGAGGGCGTCGGCTCCGGTTTCGTTCAATGGCCGGTGGCGCTCCTGGCTTCGGCGCTGTTCGCGCTCGTGATCGGGTCGCTGTCCCTGCGCACCCGCGGCGTCTACTTCATCATGATTACGCTGGCGTTTGCGCAGATGGCCTACTACGTCGCCTCGGGATTGGCGCGCTACGGCGGCGACGACGGTCTGACGATCTACAAGCGCAGCGATTTCGGCGGACTGATCAACCTTTCGAGCCGCGTACAGTTTTACTATCTCTGTGTCGGCTGCCTGCTCGGCGGAATTTATCTGGTCTGGCGCATTGTCAATTCGCGTTTCGGCCTGGTGGTTCAGGGGCTGCGCTCGAACGAGCAGCGCATGCAGGCGATCGGCTTTCCGGTTAACCGCTACCGGCTGGTCTGCTTTGTCATCGCGGGCGCCATGTGCGGCCTCTCCGGCGCGCTGCTTGCCAACAACACCGACTTCATCAGCCCGGCGGTGATGTACTGGACCCGGTCGGGCGATCTGATGGTCATGGTGATTCTCGGCGGCATGGGCTCGCTGTTCGGACCGGTGCTGGGCGCGATCGTCTATCTCGTGCTGGAAGAGTTCCTGTCACAGGTCACGGAATACTGGGCGCTCATCATGGGCCCGCTTCTGCTGCTGATCGTGCTGTTCGGACGCGGTGGCATCATGGGGCTGGTCGGGAGGCTCGCCCGTGGCTGAACCATTGCTTCGCGTTGAAAATCTGGTGCGGCGGTTTGGCGGGATCGTCGCGACCGACAAGCTCTCGCTCGATGTCGGACGGGGCGAATTGCACGCGATCATCGGGCCGAATGGCGCCGGCAAGACCACGCTGATCAGCCAGTTGACGGGACAATTGCGTCCGAGCGCCGGCACCATTCGTTTTGCAGGCCGGGACATCACCCAGTTGCCGGCGTGGCGGCGCAGCCGGCTCGGGCTGGCGCGCTCCTTCCAGATCACCTCGCTGCTGCCGGACTTCACCGCTTCCGACAATGTCGCGCTGGCGGCGCAGGCCCGTGACGGTCACTCGTTTCGCTTCTGGCGCGATGCCCGCAAGGAAAAGCCGCTCCGCGAGGCGGCGCGCTCCGCTCTGGCGAGGGTCGGGCTCGAACATCGCGCCAATGTCGTCGTGTCGAAATTGAGCCATGGCGAACAGCGCGAGCTCGAGCTCGCGGTCGCGCTCGCCACCAGGCCGCAATTGCTGCTGCTCGACGAGCCGATGGCCGGCCTCGGCGCGACCGAATCGGCGCGCATGGTCAGGCTTCTGGCGGAGCTGCGCAAGGAGGTCACCATCATCCTCGTCGAGCACGACATGGACGCGGTGTTCGCGCTTGCCGACCGCATCACCGTTCTCGTCTACGGGCGCGTCATCGCTTCCGACGTTCCGGCGGCGATCCGCAGCAACGATGAAGTCAAACGCGCCTATCTCGGCGACCAGCATGTGGTGACCCGCCATGGCTGATGCCGCACCCCTGCTCGAAGTCGAGGGTATCGAGACCTGCTACGGCCTGAGCCAGGTGCTGTTCGGAATGTCGTTGCAGGTCCGTGCCGGTGAGATGGTGGCCCTGATGGGCCGCAACGGCATGGGAAAAACCACGACGATCCGCTGCATCATGGGATTGACGCCGGCGCGATCGGGCACGATCCGCTTCGGTGGACGCGACGTCCGCAGCCTGGCTTCGTTTCGCGTCGCGCAACTCGGCGTCGGTCTCGTCCCCGAGGGACGCCAGATTTTCCCCAATCTCACGGTCCGCGAAAATCTGGTCGCGGCCTCCGCCAATCGCCTCGGCAGTGCCGATCCCTGGACACTGGAAAAGATCCATGCGCTGTTCCCGTGGCTCGCCGAGCGCGGCAACAATATGGGCAATCAGCTTTCCGGCGGTGAGCAGCAGATGCTGGCGGTAGGACGTGCGCTGATGACCAATCCGCGGCTGTTGATCCTGGACGAGGCCACGGAAGGCCTGGCGCCCCTGATCCGCGAGGAAATCTGGAACTGCCTGTCGATGCTTAAAGCGCGTGGCCAGTCGGTGCTGGTGATCGACAAGAACGTCGAGAACCTCACCCGCATCGCCGACCGGCACTACATCATCGAGCGCGGCCGCACCGTGTGGAGCGGCACCTCGGCAGAGCTGATCGCAGAGCCGGAGTTGCAGCATCGATACCTCGGGATTTGACAAGCCTATGAAAAAACAAGGCGAACACATCTACATCGATAAGATGGCGATTCGATAACGATGATCTCCGCCGCATGTTGAGATGAACATGAGTAAGAGGTTCCCATTCGACTCGGCAAAGTAGGTGTACCGCAACGAGCGCAGCGCCGCCAAAACGTTGTACACGGTGCGATTTTGGCGAGATATTGACAGCAGCGGGAGAAGTGAAGTGCTTAGTGTCCTCCGACATTCAAGATTGGTGTCGGCCCCACAGTTCGCACACAGTTGGATTGGAGAAAGCCGGCTCTCTCCTTCGTGACTCAGCTGCCAGAGGATCGCCAGCGTTATCCCGTTCGGATGAAAAGCCAGAGGAATCGAATTCCACTTGATGTGGTCGCTCGGGTCAAAATGGACTTCCTGAGCCCATTGAGACAAGTTCTTCTGCCTTTCTGAAGCTTTGATAGAATCGACGACGCATCGTCTACGCCTGCGGTATCGGGCGCGTCAGCTCCATTCGCGGGCGCCGTCACTACTTTGACCGCCGGCGGCAGTCTCGTCATTCACTGCCGCGCGGCCAGCAGCTCGAGCAGGTGCCGAACGCTGACGGCTCTGGGGACCAACCCATCCGATATGTTTGGCGGATCCTGGGCATCGACATCAAGGCTTTCGCAAGGGCCTATCTCTCCGCTGCTCGAGTAGCACTCGGTTAACCCTTACGGCAGGTCGGGCGGCCGTGTTCAACCGAGAAACGCTTTGCTCAATCTTTAGGCGTACTCCTACACAAGGGAAACAAGGGGTGGCGCTGAAGGAGGCGATTCAAAATGGTTGTCAGGAGGCCAAAGCGCACAAAGGTCGCACCGCGCGCTACCATGCGACTCGCCGGGAACTGTCTCCCGGGCCTCCGAGCGGAGCTCGCCGGGGCGAGGCGGGAGCTTAGAACCCTCTATGCCGCGCTCGACAACATCCAGAGCGGCCTGCTGCTGCTCGATGGAGATCTTCGCGCCTGCTACAGCAACCCGGTCCTGCATACCATCTTCAAGGCTCTTTCCGCCGAACAGATCAAACTGGACCGACCGCACTACCGGGACATGCTGGAGCGTGCTGCAGGTGCCGACGCCGTGGAGGTGGACAAATACGTGGCGCGACGCCTGGACTGGGTCGAGTCGGGTGACTCCACGCCGATGGACCTCCCTATGACAGATGGAAGCATAATTCGCTCACAGCTCGCCATCCTGCCAGGTGGGGGGCGCATGTTGATCTACAGCGACGTGTCCGACATCGTCCGCGTAGCGCAAAAAATGGAGAAACTGGCGAACATCGATGGCATGACCGGCATCTATAACCGTCGTCACTTTTTGACCCTTGCGGACCGGGAATGGGAGCGCGCCCGGCGCCACGGGCGGTCCCTGTCTTTCCTCATGATCGATATCGACCATTTCAAGTTGGTCAATGATCACTTCGGTCACGAGGCGGGGGACGCCGTGATCGTGCGCGTCGTGAATCTGGCCTTGGCCTGTAAGCGTAAATCGGACGTGCTTGCGCGTATCGGCGGCGAAGAATTCGCGTTGCTCCTTCCGGAAACCGCGTTGTCGGCAGCTCGGCTGGTTGCCGAGAAGCTCCGCGAGCGGGTCGCGGAGAACCAACTCCCCGGCGTCTCTCAACCCGCGACGATAAGTGTCGGCGTGGCAAGTGTGGACCGCGGAATGTCGTCGATATCGGAGCTGATGAAGGCCGCCGACCATGCGCTGTATGCGGCGAAGCGCAACGGGCGAAACCGCGTAGTATGCGCGGTATCCGACGCGCGAAGCCCTGATGAGCGCAATAAGCAAGCGGGCCTCCGTTTTCTGGAACGCCTGGCCCCTGAGCCCAAGTCGGCTCGACCGAGGTATTTTGAGTAGCTTGTCGATCCCGTGATCGCCGGCGCAGCAAAGCC
>JAJYAH010000703.1 GCA_021779635.1 Pseudomonadota bacterium
TTCCTGGCGCATTACTACTCTCACGACTATATCCATTATTTTCTGGCAGGAATTGCGTTGTTTTACGTTTGGACGTTCGGCTCTCCACTGGTTCGCGGATGGCCGGTCGCTGCGCTCTGCGCGGCGGGAGTTGTTTGCTTCTTTTTCTCCCAGTTCATTCGCCCGCTCTGGCCGGATTGGATCCTTCCTTACTATTGGTGGTTCCCACCGGTGGTCGTCGGCTGTGCCCTGTTCATGGAAAGCAGCGGCGCCGGGCTGACGTGGAAGCCAGCGTCATTGCTGGGCGATGCTTCATATTCTCTCTATTTGTCTCACACCATCTTCTATGGAATCGCGGGTGCCGGTCTCAGGATCGTGCATTTGCCCGCGCCCAAGGACAGCATGGCCGTGATGATCTTCGAGGTTGCGACGGCAACAGTCGTAGGCGTCGCCGTTCATCTCTACGTGGAAAAACCTCTGCTTAGAAAAATCAGGCAGACGTTGGACGGCCGCCGAAAGACTGCTGTCCAAGCCGCCTGATTGCGAGGTCGCGTTTATTCTGGCCGGCAGGGGCGCGAATCAGCGGCGGCATGCTAATGAGAAGTTATTTTCCATTGGGGGATACGCTTGGCCCGCGGCGGTAATTTTCAGGCCTTCTGTGATGCAAGACTTCAGAAGAGGTTCAAGAAGCAGCCTGAGACGCTCCTTCAGGCGGCCATCGCTGCTTTTCAGCGAGGCGAACACGACGAAGCGCGCACGCTCTGCCGGAAAATCCTGCGCGACCGGCCTGACATTTTCGACGCGTTGCACTTGCTCGGTTTCCTGGAACTTGACGGCCCTCGCGTCGAGGAGGCGGAGAAGCTTCTTCGCCGCGCGGTCAAGCTGCAGCCGCGTTCGGCCGAAGCCCATTCCAACCTGGGATTGGCCTATGCCAAGCTGAAGCGATTTGAGGAGGCGCGACAATGCCAGGAGACGGCGATCGCACTCAATCCGGATTTTGCGGCTGCCCTGACCAATCTTGGAAATGTGCTGATGCGCTTGGGGCGGCATGACCAAGCCATTGAAGCGCACGATCGGGCCATTCGGCTAAAGCCGGATTATGCCGACGCCTACAACAATCGCGGCATGGCGCTGTTGAGGAGCGGCCGAATTCTCGAGGCCGTGGCGAGCTTCGATCATGCGCTTTCCTTGCAGCCGCGCCATGTGCCGGCCCTGGTGGGCAAGGCCATGGCGAGCCTGCGTTTGCGGCATCTCGATGCCGCGCAGCATGCCTTGGATGCAGCGCTGGCGATTGATCCGCAAGCTCCCGAGGCGCTCCTTCATCGCGGTCAACTAAGGATGGCTCTGGGAAAATTCGATGAGGCGGAAGCTGACTTCGATGCGGCGCTCGCTATCAATCCCGCACTGGAGTCCGCTTGGGAAGGCAAGGCGAATAATAGCCTTCTGACAAACAGAATCGCGCAGGCCATCCACGCTTGTCAGAAGGTGCTCGAAATCAATCCCGAATCGGAATTCGCGTTCGGCTGGCTTGGATCATGTCACGCCGCGCAGGGGGACTTGGCTACCGCATTGCAATTTTTTGACCGCGCGCTGCTGCTCAGACCCGACTTCGAAGAAGTGATTCTCAAGAAGGTCTTCGCGATGGATTTTCTGGAGGGCGAAAATTTCGCCGCGCATCAAGCCGTTCGCTTGGAATGGTGGGAGAAGATCGGTTCCAAGGCGCCTCGCCGGGAGTTGCGGTGCTCTGATCTTGATCCCGAAAGGCGCATCAGAGTGGGTTATGTCTCTTCGGATTTCAGGCGTCACTCGGCTGCGCTGGCGTTCTTTCCGTTGCTGCGGAACCACGATCACCGGCGGTTCGAGATCTTCGCGTATTCCTGCTCGCCGCTGCGCGATGACATGACGGATCAAATCCGGAGCATAGTCGATGTCTGGGTCGATGCGTACAGCCTGTCAGACGACGAACTCGCTGATCGGGTTCAAGGTGACCAGGTAGACATCCTGGTCGATCTGTCCGGCCATTCGGGCGGGCATCGTCTCGCCGTTTTCGCCCGCAAGCCGGCGCCCGTTCAGGTCTCAGCGTGGGGCAGCGTGACCGGCACGGGTCTTCCGACGATGGACTATTTGTTGGCTGATCCGATTTTGATTCCCCAAGCGGCTCGCCACCGTTTTGCTGAGGAAATTTACGATTTGCCTTGCAGTATCACCATCGATCCTGCGACGGGGGTAGGGCCTTCTGAGCCGCCGATGCTGCGCAACGGCTTCGTCACCTTTGGAGTCTTCAATCGCACGGAGAAGATTTCCGACAGTGCGCTTGGCGTTTGGTCGAGCATCCTTCAGCAAGTTCCGGGCGCGAAGATCGTTGTCAAGAACGCCTCCCTCGATGACTGCCTATTGCGGGATACGCTGCTTGGCCGGTTTGCGGCGCATGGCATTGCCGCCGATCGTGTGACGTGCATCGGTCCGACCTCACATACCCAGCATCTGGCCGAATTCGCCAATATCGATATTTCGCTCGATCCGTTCCCGCTGAATGGTGGGGTCAGCACCTGGGAATCGCTGCAGATGGGCGTTCCTGTCGTCAGTAAGCTTGGCCTCAGTGCTTCCACCCGCATGGGGGGCGCGATCGTGAAGGCGGTGGGGCTCGACGACTGGGTCGCCGAAGATGATGAAGGCTACATTGCGATCGCATGCAAATTCGCCAGTTTGCCTGCCCGGCTGCGGGCACTGCGAGCCGACTTGCCGGGAAGAGTTGCCCGTTCCGACGCCGGCAACATCGAATTCTATACCCGGTGCGTTGAGGAAGGTTATCGAACGTTCTGGCGCCGGTATTGCACGGCACAGGCAAAGCGCAAGCAGGGGGCTGCGTCACCCTCAGACGGCGCGCCGCTCCGGCAGGGTTAACGGTTCGTTAAAAGGGAGCCGGTAGCTATCTTCGATACGCGGATTAAGGAATTCTGAACCATGGCCCCACACAGCTCTGTCGCCTGGACCTCGACGTCTAGAGCCGAGAGGCGACAAGACATCGGGGGAATGTTCGCGCACTCGCTGGATTGCCACAGGCGCGGTCTTTTGAGCGATGCGCAGAAGGGGTATCGGCGGATTCTGAAGAAGCAGCCGGATCATTTTGACGCGCTGCACATGCTTGGCGTATCCGAAAAGCAGCTCGGAAATCACGAGGTTGCGTTGCGATTGATCAAGCGAGCCGTGCTGGCCAATCCGCAATCAGCATCGGTCCATTCAAATCTCGGTTCTCTGTTGATGGCTTTGAAGCGGTTCGAGGAAGCCGTTGCCGCATGCGACAAGGCCATAGAATTGGATTCCCAACTGGTCGACGCTCACTATAATCGTGGCAATGCGCTGCTGGAACTGAAGAAATTTGCGGATGCCGTCGCGAGCTTCAGGAAGGCGCTCGCGATAGACCCGCTGCACGCTAACGCGTACAACAATTGCGGCAACGCGCTGTGCAAGTCGCGGCAATTTCTCGAGGCAATGAGCTGCTACGACCGAGCGATTGCCTTGAATCCTGGCTATGCGTCGGCTTATGGCAATCGCGCAGCCGCCTGGATAGGGTTGCGCAAGACTGAAGAGGCCATCCTGGATCTGGATCGCGCGCTTGCACTGGAACCCGGTAATGTCGAAGCCTGGATCAATCGCGGCGAATGCCTGTTACAGACCCAACGTTTCCCGGAGGCCCTTGCGAACTATGATCGTGCACTTCAGCTGGATCTGAAATCGGAGACGGCTTGGCTCGGTCGAGCCAACTGCCTGATGCTGCTGAGGCGATTGAGCGAGGCCGAGAGCGCCTGCCGTGAGGCGCTTGCAGTAAATCCGACCTCGGTGCAGGGCCTCGTCCAGCTTAGCCAATGCCATGCCTCACGCGCAGAAACCGATATTGCGATCGAATGCCTCGACAAGGCTCTTTCCATCGATCCCGAATATGAAACGGCGATTACCAATCGCATTTTCTGGCTTGATTTCAGCGCGGAGGCGGACGTCACTGCGCAGCAGTCCGCCCGCTCCGATTGGTGGCGAGCGATAGGATCGAAGGAGGCCCGCCGGCCGGCATTACTTCGCAGAGAGGATCGCGATCCAGATCGAAAGATTGTGCTGGGATATGTGTCGGCCGAATTCAAGCGTCGATCTGCAGCGTTTTCATACAGGCCCGTTTTCGAAAACCACGACAAGAAGCAATTTGAGGTCGTCTGTTATTCGGGGTCGCCGACGACTGATGACGTCACCGAGACCTTCAAACAATGCGCA
>JAJYAH010000049.1 GCA_021779635.1 Pseudomonadota bacterium
GCTGATTGCGTTCTACGACAGCCTCGATGCAGACCAAAAGCACAAGTTCGACAAATACCGCGCGCGTATGGCGCGTCATTAAGGCTGACCCGCTGCGGCGCCAAAGGAGGCGTGATCTGCACTTCCTGCAACCGTTGCTAACCACTCATTAACCCTGCCGGCCGTAGGGTCAGACGACACCGGAAGCCGGTCGTCAGGTGGCGAAGATGGCGTTAGCGCACAGAAAATCAATTCTTCCGGCCGCCGAAGAGCGACGGCGTTTTCAGCGGGTAAAAGTTCACCTGCTCGGCCGCTACATGCTTCCGGACCGGCGCGAATTTCCGTGCCAGATCATCAATATGTCGCCCGGAGGGTTGGCCCTGCTGGCGCCCGGCATCGGCAATGTCGGCGATCGCGTGATTGCCTATCTCGACCACATCGGACGGGTCGAGGGCAAAATCACCCGCATTATCGACAACGGCTTTGCCATGAGCGTAGGTGCGACCGCGCGCAAACGCGACAAGCTCGCCGCCCAGCTCACCTGGCTTGCCAATCGCGACATCCTCAATTTGCCAGAAGACCGCCGCCACGACCGTATCGTGCCGCGCAACCCGATTGCGCTGCTCACGCTCGAAGACGGCAGCAAGATGACTTGCCGGATTATCGACATGTCGATGTCCGGCGCCGCCATCGCCGCGGAAAACCGGCCGCCGCTGAAATCCCTGGTCCTCTTGGGCAAGGTCCAGGCCCGGGTGGTGCGAAACGTCGAAGAAGGCATCGCGCTGGAGTTCGTTCACGAGCAACTCGCCGAAACCCTCGAAGACAGCGTTACTGCGCGGTAAAGCGCAGCACTCCGCGATTCCTCCATTTCGTCAAATCTGAAGGCGGTATCCGCGTTGCCGGATGCCGCCTTTCGCCGTTTGGCGCGAGCCCGGACGGGTTAATGCGGCCCGCGTCTGCCATCGCAAACCGCTGATGCGGCAGGTCGGAACGCGTTAATGCATAAAATTTGAATCAATTGGAGTCGTTTAAAATTTTAATCGAAGTTGATTCAAGTATAGATCAACTTAGGCGCGGTTTTTACCTGCATTCGTCTCAATTGTACTTGGCTTACTTAGCGGCGGCGCAAAACCTTTGTGCGAAACGTGGTCCCAACAAGAAACGGGGGCCACAATGTTTGGGATCAGGGGAAAGGGATTGGCGATTGCTGCCATCCTGTTGGGGTTGACTGCGTCGGCACGTGCCGGGGACGAGGGGGTTCTTTATGCGAGCCTTGGCGACACCACGCGTTCGCCGATCGGCTGGGTGGAATTCTGCGCCGACAATCCCGGCGAGTGCGCCGGCGGTGCGTCGCAGCCACGCGATATCGTGATGTCGCAGACGGCGTGGCGAGACTTGCTGCGGGTCAACCGCTGGGTCAACGAAACCGTCAAGCCGATGACCGATATGGATCATTGGGGCGTGATCGAGAAATGGTCGTTGCCGACGGACGGCTACGGCGACTGTGAGGACTATGTGCTGTTGAAGCGCAAGATGCTGATCGACGCCGGCTGGCCGCGCGAGGCGCTGCTGATCACGGTGGTGCGCGACAAGAAGGGCGAAGGCCACGCGGTGCTGACCGTGAAGACCGACAAGGGAGAGTTCATCCTCGACAACCAGAATGAGAACGTCGTGGCCTGGACCGAGACCGGCTACCGCTTCGTCAAGCGTCAGTCGCAGAGCGATCCGAATGTATGGGTCTCGCTTGGCGACAGCCGCCCGGCGCCCGCCACCGCCAGCGCCCGCGACCACTGAACCCGGAAATAACAGGACCCGCGACCCGGTCACATCCCCACCCCTCCCCGTCCCAGACCGGATCGCGCGCGGCCAGCTCTCCCCCAAGAGCTGGCCGCAACTTTTTTGAGGCTTGATACTGGGTCACGCCGGCGCTGAATTTATTGGAGTTTTGTCCTTCCAAAATGGCCTGGCGACCCGCAACGAGACGCCATTGGCAGCATCAGTGCCCAACCATTTTGGCTTGAATCCGGGTCCGGCACCTCTATCATCAGCCAAGACTGGAACTTTCGCTTCCCATCGCGCTTGGGAGTCCCATGATCGAAGCCACCTCCGATGACGCGAAGATCAACGGCATCGGGCGTATCGGCTCGCAGCCGATTGCGCTTGCCGCAGCGGCGCTCGTCATCATCGTGATCGGAGCTGGCTCGATCGGGCTATGGCGCGTTTATTCGGGCACTTCGCCCGAACAGGATCGGATCGCATCGATCCGCCTGGCACAGGCCCGAGCTACGCTGGCCTCCGAGCAGCTTGCAGACAGAACCAAGGCCGTGGAAGCCGCCCAGCAGGAATCGATCGACCAGTTGCAGGTTGTTCAGGATCAATTGCAGGCGGCAAAACGCCAGCTTGCCGCCCAGCAAGCGGATAGCAAGCGGTTGTCCGAGCAGGTTGGAGACCTTTCCACCGCGATCGACGGTCTTAAACAGTCTTTCGCGAGCGCCCAGGCTCCCGAAGCATCCAGTCCGCGCTCGGCACGAAACAGCTCGATCCGAGCAAGACACCACGTGAAAAGGGCCAGGTATCGCAGGCCCGCCAAATCACGACACTGACGCCGTCCCGGTCTTGGGAAGCCCGGACGCCGGCCGCCCGCCCCACTTTCCCCTCGCCTCAAAGAGCCAGCCGCAACTTTTTCGCGCCGATTGTGAAATGGATCACATTGGCCGGCGCCCCGCCTATGCACTCTTTGGTTCACCGGGCGGCGCAAGCCGATTTCAATGTCCGGGCAGGGCAAGGCCGCACAGGCGTCATACTCCGCCGGCGGCCTTGTTTTTTTCGGGCCGGATTGACCCGCAAACCCCAACCCATCGGCTGATATCCCCCAAATCCTCGCAGGCTGGTGATTTGTGTTTCGCGGGGATTGCCTGCTGAATGGGCATTCCAGCAAGTCCTCAGGAAATCCACCATGAGCGCCGAACCCCTGCATACGCCTGATTTCATCGGGCTGACAAAAGTCGCGCCGTTTTCGCGCCGCGGTTTCATGACGGCTTCCGCCGCTGTAGCGGCCGGCTATACGCTGGCGGCGGGCCCGGTGCGGGCCGACGTCATCAAGACCGATACCGACGGCCTCACGGCGGGCGATGCAAAAATAGAGGTGGCCGATGGCGAAATGCCCGGCTATTTCGCGCGTCCGAACGGCGTCAATAATCCTCCGGTCGTGCTGGTTGCGATGGAGATTTTCGGCCTGCACGAATACATCAAGGACGTCACGCGACGTCTTGCCAAGCTCGGGGCGTTCGCGGTCGCGCCGGACTATTATTTCCGCAAGGGCGTCGATCTCACCAAGATAACGGACATTCCGCAACTGCTGCCGATCGTGAATTCCAAGCCGGACGCGGAATTGCTGTCCGATCTCGACAGCACCGTCGCCTGGGCCAAATCTCAGGGTGGCGATACCGGCCGGCTCGGCATCATCGGATTCTGCCGTGGCGGACGGACGGTCTGGGAATACGCCGCGCACAGCAGCAACCTCAAGGCGGGCGTCGCGTTCTACGGCCCGCCCATCGATGCGCCGAACCCGCTCTGGCCGAAGAGCCCGACCCAACTCGTCCCCGACATGAAGGCGCCGGTGCTGGGCCTGTATGGCGAGGCGGATGCCGGCATCCCCGTTGCGACGGTCGAGGCGCTAAAGGCCGCCCTGGCGGCGGCCGGGAAAACCGCCGAATTCAAAATCTATCCGGGCGCACCGCACGGCTTCCATGCCGATTATCGCGCAAGTTATCGCAAGCAAGCCGCCGAGGATGCGTGGGGCCGGATGCAGGCCTGGTTCAGAAAATACCAGGTGCTCGGCTGACCGGCGCATCATCCCCGACGACGCGCGGCCCGACCGCCGCGCATCTTGCTGGTTCCGGGGCTGGAACAATTTCCATCGGCCACCATTAATCACCATCCGTGGCGACGCAGGAGGCAGGCAATCGTGCGCAAGTTGATCGCCTTCGACGACGACACTTTCGACAAGCTGATGCAACTCGCGCGCGACCGGATGGCGACCTTTCAGGAATTGGCGGACGAAGCGTTCGCCGATCTGCTCAAGAAACACGGCATTCCGGTCGACCTGCGGGACGCGCTGCGCAAGAGCGCCTCGCTCTCGAGGACGCCGGTGAAAAACAACGCCAGTGAAAACATCGCAATATCTGGCCGATCAAGGAAATCGACATCATGACCATCGATCCAGATCCGTTCGAGGAAGGCCAGCGCGCCGCGCGCGAGAACATTCCGGCCGAGGGCAATCCGTATCGGGACGGCAGCGAACAACATTCGCTCTGGGCCGCCGGCCACGAGAGCGTGGCCGGCGAGGCCGAAGCCAATGAATCCGAGGATTCCTGAAGCGATCCTCAGCCGATCTTCGTCAGGCCCTTCCTGAAGCGGCCGCCGTTGCTGACGTAGAACTTCGCCGCGCCCCCCATCTTCGCGACCTGCGCGGGATCGAGGGTCCGGACCACCCGCGCCGGCGATCCGATAATCAGGGAATGCTCGGGAAACTGTTTTCCCTCGGTGATCACCGAGCCCGCGCCGACGACGCTGCCGCGGCCGATTCTTGCGCCGTTCATGACTATCGATCCCATCCCGACCAGCGCGCCGTCTTCGATGGTGCAGCCGTGCAGGATGACGTTGTGACCGACAGTGCAATTCTTTCCGATCGTCAGCGGAAAACCCAAATCGGTATGGCAGGTCGAATTGTCCTGCACATTGGAGTTTTCACCGACCTCGATCCACTCATTGTCGCCGCGCAGCACCGCGCCGAACCACACGCTGGCGCCGGTCAGCAGCCGGACCTTGCCCATCACCGCGGCGGTGTCGGCGATAAAGTAGCTTCCGTCCGCGGGAAGTTCGGGCGCCTGCCCGTCGAGTTGGTAGATCGCCATGCCTGATTGCTCTCCTGTTTTCGGGGAGACCTTGGCATAGCCGTGGCGCTCAGACCAGCAATCCGGCGGCGCGCAGCGTCATCATGAAAAAAGTACCGGACATCAGGCTCCAGAAACCCGCGAGCACGGTTGCCATCATCACGAATTCGAAACGGCGGCGTTCGATCCGCGCGCCGCGCAAGGTATTGCGCATGATGATGAAGGGTGCCGCAAAGACCAGGAACGGCACCGCTGCGAACGCCTTCGGCGCGGCGCCCTCCTGCAGCAACCCAAAGCCCGCCGGACGCTGCGCCAACGCCTGATATCCGCTGGCAAGCGCACCGGCCAGCGCGAAGCCGATGCAAAGGGAAAATATCGAATTCAACGCATCGGGCGACATCGCAGGATCTTCCACTCCACAAGCAACCCTCATTGCTTCGCAAAATTGGCCGGCCGCCGCCACACTATCCTTAAGAAAAGGTTAACGCCGCGGACTCTGACCGCCGATTGCATCTCGTTGCGTACGGCCTCGGTCGCGCGAAATCGTGCGAAAATTCGATCGCACATGGCATATTCGGAGGTGATTCGGCCGAACCCCTCACGATGCCCTCATGACACTCTTTTCGACGGCTCAGCACCTTGCGCGCTACTCCCGCAGGGACCCCCGCGGCCACATGGTTCCGATATTGCTGGCGAGCGCGATCAGTGCCGGTGCGATCGCCCTCGTCGCCTATTTGCTGTGGCCGACCTGGGGTGCAGAGGCTTCCAGCAATCCGGCGAGGTTGCCGGTAAGCATCGGAGGAACGCTGTTCAACGTGCCGACCATGGCCGTCCGCATGAAAATCCAGCGCCACTCCGGGCCGCAGGAACGCGTCGATCTCAACTTCGCTTTTCCGTCACTTCAGGCTCCCGACGCCCCGAAACACGTCAGCGTCGATACCATCGAAGACGCGGTACAGCCGATCGACCGAATCTTCCTGTCGATATCGGCGCACCATGACGCGCTGGCGCCGGAGACGCGCCTTCAGACGATCTATCCGCGCTACCTCGAGCAGACCGCGAGGCCTGGGCAAGACGGCCTGACGATGCGCGCATTTCGGGACGGCTCGCCTTACAGCAACGAAGACCTGTTCCTCGCGAACACGCCTGGTCTCGACGCGCGCTGCACGCGCGATGCGACGACCCCCGGAATGTGCCTGAGCGAGCGCCGCGTTGAAGGGGCCGATCTCACGTTTCGTTTTCCACGAAGCTGGCTTGCGCAATGGCGCGACGTCGCCAGCGCCATGGATCGATTGACGATGGAATTGCATGGACCGAAGGGGTGAACTTCTGATCTCCGCGCAGCGGCTTTGCCGCTGCCGCTGGAGCAGTGCACGCTTGCGCGGCGTCTTGCAGGATGCGTCCCAAGGCCGTCGCGGCGTCAGCCCTGCTCCACCAGATCGTCCTCGAGGATCGCCATCTGGAACTGAAACGAACGGTCGTCGTCTTCGTCGTCGACGAACAGCACGCCGATGAATTCCTCGCCGATATAGACCTCGGCCGAATCGTCCTTTTTCGGCCGCGGCACCACGCGAATCTTCTGATTGCCGAACAGGCGCTTGAGATAGGCGTCGAGTTTCCTGACTTCCTGAACGTCCACGGCAGTCTCCAATACGATTTAGGTTTCGGGAAGTTTTAGGACGAGACGAAGCGAACTGCTAGCCCAACTTGCAGAAATCGTAGCCGCGATTCAAGTGGCGTTGAATCAAGCGGCGTTGAAATCAAACGGCTTTTGAAACCATCAGCTTTGAAACCATAAAGCCTTCGAAATCAAAGTCCGATGGCGTTGATCATTTGATCCATGGTGCGCGACGGCTCGGCGCAGCCGGCCTCGCCGACGATCTTGGCCGGAACCCCGGCCACCGTCACGTTGTGCGGCACCGGCTTCACCACCACCGAACCGGCGGCGATGCGGGCACAATGACCGACCTCGATATTGCCGAGAATTTTCGCGCCCGCCCCGATCAAAACGCCGTGGCGAATCTTGGGATGGCGGTCTTCGTTTTCCTTGCCGGTGCCGCCCAGCGTGACGCCATGCAGAATCGAAACATCGTCTTCGATCACAGCGGTCTCGCCGACGACGAAGCCGGTGGCGTGATCGAGGAAGATGCCGCGGCCGATCCTGGCCGCGGGATTGATGTCGGTCTGGAACACGGCCGAGGCGCGGCTCTGCAGATAATACGCAAAATCCTTGCGGCCCTTTTGATAGAGCCAGTGCGCCAGACGATGGGTCTGGATGGCATGGAAGCCCTTGAAGTAGAGCAGCGGATCGATGAACCGGGAGGTCGCGGGATCGCGGTCGTACACCGCCACCAGGTCGGCGCGAAACGCATTTCCAAGGTCGGGATCGTCGCGCAGGGCCTCATCGTAGGCCTGCCGGATCAAATCGCCCGACAGCGCCGAATGATCGAGACGCTCGGCGATGCGATGCACCACCGAATCCTCCAGCCGGTCGTGATGCAACACGGTCGAATAGATAAAGGAGGCGAGTTCGGGCTCGCGGCGAACGATGTCTTCCGCCTCGGTCCGCACCCGATTCCAGATCGGATCGAGCGCCGCCAATTTGGTGCCTTGCGGATTGACCTGATGCATAGCCATGTGCTGCTCTCGCAATTCGAACCGTTTCGTTGTGTGGATTATAGCACGACAGAGGGACCATTGTCCCGTGGCGCTCTCGGCCAGGGTGAACGCCGGATTTGGCCTCGAATGTACGCTAATATATTGAAGCGACACATCTTCTTCATGCCGACCGAACCCTGCCCTGTCCGAAAACGTCGCCTCAAAATGGTTGGGAATTCCGGGAAATCAAGCGCCGCGGTGTCCGACTATTTGCGGATTTCCGATTGGCATTCGACCCGGGCATGTTCGCCGTAAAATCGGGAGAGGCAGCATTACCACACAAATCTTGCGCGCGCGTACCACGGCCTCGGCCTGGGTGTGGATCGCTGCCATCGCCATACCGCTGATGTTGATCGCGCCGGCGCTGTGGAACGGCTATCCGCTGCTGCAGTATGACACCGGGGGTTATCTGGCGCGGTGGTACGAAGGCTATCTGGTCCCCAGCCGTTCGACGGTGTTCGGGCTCTACCTTCATTTCGGCGAGGATTCGCACTTCTGGATCAACCTCGGGATTCAGGCGCTGGCAACGCTCTGGATCCTGCAACTGATGCTGCGCGCGTTCGGCATCATGCGTCCATTGCGCCTGATGGCGGTGAGCGCCGTCTTGATCCTGACCACCGCACTGCCCTGGCTCGCCAGCATGCTGCTAACCGACATCTTTGCCGGCCTGTCGGTGCTGTCGCTCTTCATACTCGTCCTGCACGGCGACAAGACTTCCACCGTCGAAAAATGCTTGCTGTTCGCCTTTACGGCCTTCGCCGCGGCCACCCATAGCGCAACGCTTGCGGTGTTGCTCGGGCTGTGCTGTGCCGGCTGGATCGCGAGACCCTTGCTGGGCGATCGGATCGCCATTTCCGGATTGGTGCAAGGCAGCCTGACCCTTGTCACCGGCGCCGCCATGCTTTTGTCGGCGAACTTCGCACTGTCCGGACAGTTCGCATGGACGCCCGGCGGCTACGGCGTCGCGTTCGGCCGCATGATGCAGGATGGTATCGTCGCGCGCTATTTGAAGGATCATTGTCCGGCGCAGCGGCTGAAACTCTGCCCCTATCGCAACGAACTTCCGCCCACCGCCGACGACTTCCTGTGGGGCCACAGCATGTTCGACAAGCTTGGACGTTTTCAGGGCTTGAACGACGAGATGGGCTTCATCGTCCGGCGCTCGCTGGCCGAACACCCGCTCTGGCAGGCCGAGGCCGCTCTCGTCGCCACGGCACAGCAACTCGCTGATGTGGCAACCGGTGAAGGCACCAACGGCTCGATTCCCCATACCTATGGCATCATCGAGCGCTATCTGCCGGCGCAGGTCGCGCCGATGCGCGCAGCACATCAACAGCATTCGGACATCAATTTTGCAGCGATCAACCGGATTCACGTTCCGGTCGCGCTTGTCTCGATGCTGCTGGTTGCCGCCATCTTCGCAACCGCGATCCGGCGTCGCCGGCTCGACGATCTCGCGCTGCTCGCTGCGACCGTTTCACTGGCCTTGCTCGGCAACGCCTTTGTGTGCGGGGTGATTTCAGGGCCGCATGATCGCTATGGCGCGCGGATGGTCTGGATCGCGACCTTCGTGGCGCTGATCGCGGCGATCCGGCGTTCCGCCGACGACGACAAGCCGCGCGGCAATTCATTTTCGCCGTGAGAGAAAATCCAGCACGCCGGTTTTGTAAACCTTGTCGCCCACCGCCCGCATGTGATCGCGATTGGGAATGTCGAGCACCTTCGCGCCGGGAATGACCTTGCCAAGCGCGTCGGCTGAGCCGGCGATTTCGTCTGATGTGCCGACCGCGATCAGCACCGGAACCTTGATGCCGGCGGCTTCATCCCGCGTCATCAGGCGCCGCGAACCGCGCAGGCATGCCGCCAGTGCCCGGTGATCGGAGCGGGTCTGATCGGCGAAGGCGCGAAACGTCCGTCCCACCGGATCCGTCACGTCCTCGAGCGACGGCGCTTCCAGCGCTTTCGCCACGGTCTCGCCGGGACCGCCGCCTTCGATCAGGCCCATCCCGAGGCCGCCGAAAATCGCCGAACGCAGCCGCTGCGGCCGGCTTTGCGCGAGCCAGGCCGTCATCCTCGCGCCGAGCGAATAGCCCATGATGTCCGCCCGCTCGATGCGAAGGTGATCCATAAGTGCCGCGACATCGCCGGCCATGGTGCCGATATGATACTGCTCGGCATCGTAGAGCTTGCTGGAATCGCCATGGCCGCGGTTGTCGAGCGCGATCGCGCGGCGGCCGTTTTTCTTCAGCTCGGAAACCCAGGTCGGATAAACCCAATTCACATTCTTGGTCGATGCGAAGCCGTGCACGAGCAGGATCGGCTCGCCCTCGCCTTCGTCCAGATAGGCAATTTCAACAGCGCCGTTGTGAAAGCTCGGCATTGGTCATTCCGTTTTGGGAGGGATCGCGGATCGAAGGCCGCAAACTTAGCCCGGGGCGACGGCGCCCCCCTCAGACACATCGGATGCCAACGCTGCGGCCGCCATCTGGTTTCGCAGCCGCCGCGCTTTCTTGCGAAGCAGCCACGATAAGGTCAGGCGTTCGGTGGTGGCCTTGATCGAGGACAGAAAGCCGAACAGCGCCAGCACCGCGCCGAACACCCACAGCGTCAGATCGAACGCACCGGCCGCCAGCAGCAACGCGCCGCGGCCGAGCACCTTCAGGATCGCGCGGGTCTGGCCACCCTTGGACTCGGCGAGTTGTGCCGCGCGAGCGACATCCTTCGGGCCTTCGGCTATTTCCAGCGTATCTAGCGCGCCGCGCATGCCCGCCTTCTCGCCGACGCGTCCAACGTCCTTGGCGAGACGGACCAGTGCGCCGGCTTCTCCTGGGTGAAACGCCGCCTTGATCGCGGCAACGGTCTGGCCGGGCCGCATCACCGAGCCGGTTTCGACCGCATTTTGCAGCATCGGCGTGTCGACGACATCGCGGGCCGAGCGGCCCGCCCATTCCGTAAGCCCCTCGCCCAGCCGCCCGACCTTGCGGGCATCCTTGACCAGCGTGAGACCGGCGCGCACCGGCGCCACGCCGCCGAGCGAGACATAGGTCGCCGCCGTCACCGCGAGGCCTGCCGCGGCGAGCCCCAGCACCAGCCGATCGGTTTCCTCGCCCATCGCAAGGTGCTTGCCTTCGCGCACCACGTCCCTGATGTCACCGAACACGAACAAATCGCCCGCCACCGTGCCCGACATGCTGGCGACATCGTCGGCGTTTCCGGTCACAAGCCCGCTGGCGAAGCGCCTTGCAAAATGCGACGACGAATTCGCCTCGGCAACGGCATCGTGCACCCGCCGCGACAGCTCATCGGGAAGGGAAATGTTTTTCGCCCCGGCAAGATCGACAAAGCTATTGGCCAGATCGGCGTCGTTGGCAGCCAGCGCCGCCTCGACATTCTGCTCGATGACGGCGCGGTTATTTCGCAGAGCAGAATTGAGCTGAAGATCGGAAAGTTCAACCGGATCGTTCTGTGCCGCCAGAATAGCGCCGGCATCGCGCGCGTGTGGCCATAGCGCAACGCCGGCAACCGCGCTGACCGCCATGCCCCCTACCGCCAAGCCGAGCCGCAATCGCTTCATCCGGAGAATCCGACGCTTTCGCTACATCCCAAAAATCCGACGCTTTCGCGTCCTGCCAAGATGGTGTGCCTCTTTTAAGACACAACGGCCCCGACGAAAGAAGGGCTTCTCTGGGACGACAAGATTGTGTCGAATTTGCATGAGCCAATGGGCGGCCGGGGCTCTAGGAATCAACTGCACCCGCCAGTATGGTGCGCGGCATTTCAGCATTGCCGCGGTCCTCTTGATTCCGTCCGTCCCATTGCGACCCAAGGTGAATACCATGTCCGACCACGTCGTTCCGCACTTTCACAACGATGCCGGCGTTTCGGTCATCGAAATCGGCTCGCAGGAGTTCATGTGCGTGGGCGCCAACCCGCCTTTCGATCATCCGCATGTTTTTCTCGATCTCGGCAACGACAACGAGATCATCTGCCCCTATTGTTCCACCCTGTATCGCTATGCCGCCGACCTCGCCGCCGGTGAAGCCCGGCCGCCCGAATGCGTGGTGAAAGACAAGGCCGCCTGATCGGTCGGTGGCGCCCTCGCGCACGATCTTCGTCGCCGGCGCCGGGATCGGGGGATTGACGGCGTCGCTGGCGCTGGCGGGCCAGGGCTTTCGCGTCGTCCTTCTTGAAAAAGCCGAACGGCTCGAGGAAGTCGGCGCCGGCCTGCAGCTTTCACCCAATGCCAGCCGCGTTCTGATCGGCCTCGGGCTGCAGCCGCGGCTATCCGCGCAGGCTGTGGTCCCGGACGCCATCAGCATCATGAGCGCGCGAAGCGGCGGTGAAATTGCCCGCCTGCCGCTCGGCGAAGCTGCTACAGCTCGCGCCGGCGCGCCCTATTGGGTGGTGCACCGTGCCGACCTGCAGGCGGCGCTGCTGGCTGAGGTCAGCGACAATCCCGACATCGAGCTGCGGCTCGGCTGCCAGTTCGAAGACGTCGTCGGCCACGCCAAGGGCCTGACCGTGGTCCAGCGCCGCGGCACGACGCGCCAGCAGGAGCTGGCGCTGGCGTTGGTCGGCGCCGACGGAGTCTGGTCCACGGTCCGGCAGCATTTGTTTCCCGAGGTGCGGCCGCAATTCTCGGGCCTGATTGCCTGGCGCGGGACGCTCGAAGCCACGCAATTGCCGCGCGAATATACCTCGCGCCGGGTCCAGCTCTGGATGGGACCGAATGCGCATCTGGTCGCCTATCCGATCTCTGGCGCGCGCCAGATCAACGTCGTCGTGGCGGTGCCTGGAACCTGGAACAGGCCGGGCTGGAGCGAGCCTGGCGACGTGTCCGAAATCAAGAACATCTTCGCCTCATCGCCATGGCCGGGTCCCGCGCGAATGATGGTCGGCGCCGTCGACGATTGGCGGAAATGGGCGTTGTTCACGGTTCCCGACGGCGGCCCGTGGACCGAGGGTGCGGCCGCTTTACTGGGGGACGCCGCGCACGCCATGCTGCCGTTTGCCGCGCAAGGCGCGGGAATGGCCATCGAGGACGCGGCGGTGCTCGCCAAATGCCTCGGCGAATCCCAAAACGAAGGCGGGTCGACCATCTCGACCGCGATGCAACGCTACGCGCGCCTGCGACGCTCGCGCGTGGCGCGGATCCAGCGCACCGCGCGCGGGAGGGGACGGACCTATCATCTCAGCGGCCCCCTGGCTTTCGCCCGCGACCTCGTGATCAGGGCGATGGGCGCCCAACGACTGCTGGCGCGACAGAACTGGATTTACGACTGGCGCGTGTGACCGATAGCTTGAGACCGCCACACGAGCCGGCTGACAACCAACGCGTCACGGTCAATTAAGCCCGCTACCGGAATGCTGATGTTGATGCTTTTGTTTGGCATCCGCGGGCGGCGTTGCCGGCGCAGCCGCGGCCGGTGGCGTGTCGTGGCATTTGTTGCGCCGCCAGACTTCATCGGCAAGCTTATACTGGGCGCGCGCCGTGACGAAGTCGTTGCGATACGCAAACTCCGCCACGACGGGGCCGGCAGCGCCGGTGTCGGCCTTCGCCATCAGGCCCTGCAATTCAGCGGCACGTATCGTGAGGCTGGTGCGCTCAGCCTCCAGTTGCTTGCAGTCATACAATTCGTATTTGGCGGGATCGACGAACGCGCCGGAGGCAAAGCCGTCTCCCAAACCAGCGCAGCCAGCGAGCCCGATGCCGGAAACGAACAGCGCCATCACAGCGGCGGCGCGCAACCGCGGCCGCGAAGAACAAACAAGAGCAATCATGCGGCCTTCATAAACGGACAACCTTGAGGTTGCGTAAAGCAGGCGCTGATGTCTGCATTGAGGCTTTGGCCGGGCGCCTCCGCCGAAAAAATGTCGAGTTGGCGCATGATCTTATCGCCAATTCGCTCAGACTGTGGTGGATCATGCTAAGGAAGGGTCGCGTTTTCGTCAGCCCAAGCTCATTCCACTTCGCCAGAAAACGCGCTAAGCCTCTGATCTGGCGACCAAAGCTGACGGGTCAACGCTAGGCTTGCGCGGGCCACCGTCGGCGCCGGCATATCTGTGGTGCAGCGGGTGCTGATTCAGGCATGATGCCTACGGCGAGGCCGCGGCCGTGGTGGCATCGACGGCGACTTCGCAAAACAAACCAGGCCACCGCACTCTGCCGGGTTGCTGGTGTAGCTCGATCCGACACCACCACTAACCCCAGCACCACCACCCCCGATCGCAAATGCCGTAGTGCTGGAAAGCGTCAGCGCCAATCCGATTGCCGCCAGTTGCATTGCCTTTTCCCATGATCGTTTCAGGCTGACGAAAAACGGCCCGCGCGACTAGCCGTTCCGATCCCTATCTTCACGATCTCGACATGCTGCTGAAAATCGCCCGCGTTGTCGAACCGGTCGGCTCCGGCCTCACCGGTCGTCTCAAGCAGTGCCGGCGACCACGGTTGCGGGAAGTGGTGGAAGAAGATTGCACCAATCGAGCGTGGCGAACACCACGAAGATCACAATCATGCCGATGGCCAGCATTCGGATCCACGCCGACACATCGTCGGCGGGGGCCTGATCGACGCCGATATCTCGCTCATCAGTAAATTCCATCAACGTGAGTCCTCTGCTGACGTCGGCGATTTCGCCGCCAGTGATTCGTCACGAATTTATCACAAAGCGCACACATTTGCCGGCTGGAGCTTCGACGGCGCTCTGCAGGGGAACGGTCGTCGTGAGAAGTCGAAAGCGGGCTTGCCGATCTCCCATGCCGCGTGGTGCAAGCGGACCGGGGGCGCCATCTTGGCGACCCGAGCACAGAAGAATGCATTAAAGTTTCGCGAGATTAAATCAACAATCTGAGCGTGTAGGCAACCGCATAAGCTAGCGCTCCTGCGGACAGACCAAGAAAAACTGTATTCAATCCGGTCATCCACCACGCGGTCGACGAGGAACGGGATTTGACGGCGCCGATGGCGAACAAGATGCCTGCTACCGCCACAACGCACGCGGTGAGCCTCGCGGGCGCTAGGAGATAAGAAACTAGCGGCACAAGACCGCACAAATAAAAGCTGCAAACGTGTTGAGAGCAGCTTGCGCGGGCGGCCCCAAGTAATTGTCCAGAGACCGTTTCGTGCTGAGATACCGCCACGCCGCCAGGACAAACCCCTTGGCAAATAGAACGACCGCACCAAGCACGAGTGCTACTGTCGGTGGCAAATCGGCACCAGCGACTGCGGCTACAATGACAAATGTCGTTACGGCGCCAATCGTCGCGCCATACATCCAGTCGCGGAGATATCTTTCGCGGAGGTCACGCGCAAAGGCCGCACTGGTTACGGTGTCGCGGCCCGAATTGTGTCGCACGCTCATATCTCCACAAATTTGTGCCCAAATATGGTATTTCAAAACTATGCGCATTTGGAGAGGGGGTATTGATTTCTATCAAATGAGCGTGCGTCGGCTAGCTTTAAGCAGCATATCCGAGCCGGCGAAGGCCTGAACCACTTAGCCCTGCGTACGATCTCGTTCCATCCTCCTGAGGACGGGTTGCATGTCGAGGCTATTCACGGAAAGAGTATTTCGACGGGCATTGATTGCAATCGCCCTTGCCGGACTCGTTTTGGGCGTTCTAGCCTGGGTAAATGGGCGGCACGATATAGCGAACTGGTGTTGGGTCGGCGGCACCCTTCCCGTCGTCATTGGTTTGTTGATTTCCATGATCCGCAACATCTCGTCAGGTCGCATGGGGGTGGACTCGGTCGCCTTCGTCTCAATGTCTGGCGCGCTCGTCCTCGGCCAGAACCTGGCGGGCATCGTCGTTGCCATCATGTATGCTGGCGGCAATCTGCTTGAGGACATTGCTGTCGCACGAGCGGAGCGTGACCTCAGGTCGCTCATCAATCGAGCGCCGAGGATAGCCCATCGTCACACCGCTTCCGCCATCGAAGACGTGCCTATCGAGCAGATCGCGGTGGGGGACGACATCCTCGTTCGTGCCGGCGAAGTCGTTCCTGTTGATGGGCTGGTTACGAGCCGCCTGGCGATCATCGATGAAGCGGCGATAACCGGAGAGCCAATCCCGGTTTCGCGTCGGGCGGGTGAGCTCGCGCGAAGCGGATCAGTCAACGCAGGAGATACATTCGAAATCCGCGCATCGGCTACCGCAAGCGAAAGCACCTATGCCGGCATTGTGCGCATGGTCACTGCAGCGCAGACGGCGAAATCGCCTTTCATCCGGATGGCGGACCGCTATGCGCTGCTGTTGCTGCCCATTACGCTTGCGGTCGCTGGCGCCGCCTGGTTCCTCTCCAATGATCCTGTCCGTGGACTAGCCGTGCTGGTCGCGGCTACGCCATGCCCCCTCATTCTGGCGGCGCCGGTCGCCTTCATCGCCGGGGTCGCGCAAGCCGCAAAACGCGGAATTCTCATCAAAGGCAGCGGGCCGCTTGAAGCGCTAGCGCGCACTCACACGGTGATATTCGACAAGACGGGTACCCTGACGGTCGGTGGCGCGCGTCTTGTTGCGATCGAAGTTGCTCCAGGCCAGAGCGCAGACGAGGTTCTGCGGATTGCGGGTTCCCTGGAACAGGCCTCACAGCACGTCGTCGCGGCGGCGATCGTCGAAGCGGCCCTAGGGAAGGGCCTCAAACTCACTCTTCCATCCCAAGTGCGGGAGACCATCGGCTCCGGTCTGGAAGGCGTGATTGACGGGCAGACTGTTCGCGTGGGGTCGCATCGAATGGTTCACGGCGCCCGCAAGCCTGTGACCTGGGCAGCACGGACCCTGAGACGCGCAACATGGCGTTCGGCGCTGAGCGTGTTCGTCGCCGTGGATGGACGGACGATCGGCGCGGTATTGCTCGCTGATGAGTTGCGTCGCGAGACGCCTCGCGCCATACAGACTCTCCGAATGGCCGGCGTCGCGCGGATCGTCATGGTGACAGGCGATCGAGCGGACGTCGCCGAGACGATCGGCGCCGCCCTTGATCTTGATGCGGTTCTTGCGGAAAGGGAACCGGCCGACAAGGTCGATGCCGTCACAACCGAGCAGCGCCAAAGTCCTACCGTAATGGTCGGCGACGGCATCAATGACGCGCCCGCACTGGCCGCGGCTAACGTGGGCGTCGCCATGGGCGCCCGAGGTGCAAGCGCGTCATCGGAAGCAGCGGATATCGTAATACTCGTCGATCGCCTCGATCTCGTTTCCGATGCGGTTGTCATCGCGCGGCGTACCCGTAACATCGCCCTCCAGAGCATACTTTTCGGAATGGCCCTCTCCGGGTTGGCCATGGGTCTTGCCGCCGTCGGCTTGTTACCGCCAATCGCTGGCGCTTTGACCCAGGAGGCTATCGATGTCGCAGTAATCCTCAATGCCTTGCGCGCGCTGACCTCCGGCCACAAGTTTGGCCATCAAACAATGCCGGCTGCGTCAGCTACGACGCTACGCCAAGATCATGAGAGAATAGAACCGACGCTCGATCGGCTGAGAGAAATCGCCGACGCGCTTGATAGCACCGAGGCCGCAGTGGCGGTGACACTGATTTCGGAAGCTGACAACATCATCTCGCGGCAGATCGTCGAACATGAGCGCGATGATGAAACGGCCGTGTATCCACGGGTGGCCAAATTCTTGGGAGATCGCCATGGGCTCGTGGCAATGAGCCGAGCGCACCGCGAGATTATCCATATGGCACGGCTTCTTCGGCGTCTCGCCGACGGCCTCACTGCCCAGGATGCGGACGACTATCTGATCAGGGATGCCCAGCGCGTCATAGAAACGATCGAAGCGCTCGTGCGTATTCATAACGCGCAGGAAGAAGACATTTACGAGCAGGCAATTGGAGCGTAGTTGCGGACCCAACCCCCGGAGGGCGCTGCTTTGTCATTTCCTCATGCTTTGATCTGTCATTAGCGGCACCATAGCGCGCGGAAGGATCTGACCGTTTCTGATCTTTGTCAAAGAAGGTATTGCTAGCTTCTGCTGCGGTAAATCATCAATTCGCACGCGGCCAGAGGTATGTCATCGTCCGCGCCGCCTGCTCCAGTCCCTCAACGAGGTATTCGAGCATCAGCAGGATGATCCGTCCGC
>JAJYAH010000050.1 GCA_021779635.1 Pseudomonadota bacterium
CTGGCCGGCGTGATCGCGATGTTCTCCGCGATCATCGTGTTGGCATTCCTGCCGTGGCTCGATACCGCGCGGACGCGCTCGTCCAAGTATCGCCCGCTGGCGAAGCAGTTCTTCTGGATCTTCGTCATCGTCTGCGTGCTCTTGGGCTACCTCGGGGCGCAACCGCCGGAAGGCATCTATGTGATCGCCGGGCGCATCCTCACCGTCTGCTATTTCGCCTATTTCCTGATCCTGCTGCCGCTCTTGAGCCGGATCGAAAAGCCGAGACCGATTCCGAACTCGATCGCCGACGATGTGTTGGCGAAATCGGGAGGCAGGGCGGCGCCGATGGTGTCCGCGGCGATTACCCTGATGGTCGCAGGTTCGCTGTTCCTGGGCAGCGCGCACAACGCCCGGGCCGCGGAGGACGATACGCCGCCGTCGCAGAAATGGTCATTCGCCGGACCGTTCGGCAAGTTCGATCGCGGATCATTGCAGCGGGGCTTAAAGGTCTACAAGGAAGTCTGCTCCGCCTGCCACTCGCTATCGTATATCGCATTCCGCAATCTCGCCGATCCCGGCGGTCCCGGCTTCTCGGAAGCACAGGCCGCCGCCTTCGCGTCCGGCTACAAGATCAACGACGGTCCGAACGACCAGGGCGAGATGTTCGACCGGCCCGGCCGGGTCGCCGATTATTTCCCCTCGCCATTCCCCAACGAGCAGGCGGCCCGTGCCGCCAATGGTGGTGCGGCGCCCCCCGATCTGTCGCTGATCACCAAGGCGCGTTCCTATGAGCGCGGCTTTCCGCAATTCATCTTCGACTTCTTCTCGCAATTCCAGGAGCAGGGGCCAAACTATGTCTCTGCGATCCTGCAAGGCTTTGAAGACAAGCCGCCGGCCGGCGTGACCATTCCGGACGGCTCCTACTACAACAAGTATTTCCCGGGCCACGCCATCAAGATGCCGAAGCCGCTGAGCGACGGACAGGTGACGTTTGACGACGGGTCGCCGGCAACGGTCGCGCAATACGCCCATGACGTCTCAACCTTTCTGATGTGGACGGCCGAGCCGCATATGGAGGCCCGCAAGCGGATCGGGCTGCAGGTGTTCGTCTTCCTGATCCTGCTTACGGGTCTGCTGTACTTCACCAAGAAGAAGGTCTGGGCCAACGCGCACTGACTTTTGCGGATCGATGACGCAAAATTGAAAAAGCCCCGACCGGGGCTTTTTTATTGGATGAAGCACGTGTCGTGGACGCGATGATTGCTTCCTGATCGCACTGCGGACAAAATAGCCGGCAATCTGCCAACCTTTAAGAAAATGACCGGAGGAATCCATGGGTACCAGCATCTCGTTCAAGCGTCCGGACGGCAAGGACGCCAACGGCTATCTCGCCAACGCCGCCCGCGGCAACGCGCCGGGCGTGATCGTGATCCAGGAATGGTGGGGGCTTTCGGAACAGATCAAGGGCCTGTGCGACCGCTTTGCGGTGGCCGGCTTCGACGCGCTGGCGCCTGATCTCTACAAGGGCAAGGTGGTGCCGTATCACGACACCGATGCCGCCGGCAAAGAGATGAACTCCCTGGATTTCATGGACGCCACCACGCAGACCGTGCGCGGCGCGGCCCTTTATCTCGGCAAGAACGGCGCCAAGGTCGGCCTGACCGGCTTCTGCCTCGGGGGCGCCGTGACCATCATCGGCGCGGCCAAAATTCCCGAACTGACCGCCGGCGTCGTGTTCTACGGCATTCCGCCGGAGCAGGCGGCGAAACCCGCCGACATCAAAATTCCGCTGCAGGCCCATTTTGCCAACAAGGATGATTGGTGCACGCCGCAACTGGTCAGTGCCTTCGAGAGCGGAATGAAAGCCGCCGGCAAGTCGCTCGAACTGTTCCGCTATGACGCCGAGCACGCCTTCGTCAACGAGCAGCGTCAATCGGTGCACGATCGCCAGGCCGCCGAACTGGCCTGGGGCCGCGCTACCGATTTCTTCAAGAAGCATCTGGGGTGAGATGCGAGCAGGGCGAAGCGACGTTCCCTCTCCCGCTTGCGCGCGTTAGGGTGGGGGCAGCCACGGGCACTGTGCTCGCGATGCCCCCTCTCCACCTCTCCCCCCGCAAGCGGGAGAGAGCAGGCCGTACCCGCGGCGACGGGGTACCTTCCTTAATCTGCGCGATTATTCATCCCGTCCCACCACGCGCAAGATCCCACCAGGCGCAAGTGCCCGACATCAGCTTGTAATTGCCGTCCATGACCTGAACCGGCGCGCGCAGGCCGGCCGCCGCCGCGCGCATCCGCATCTCGCGCGCGACTTCGCGGTCGGCGGGCGGCAGCCACACGCGTTCATGCCCCCACAGGCTGGGGCCGTCCTTCAGTTCGAACGGTTGCCAGGTCGGCGGATCGATTTCGCGGCCGCCCCAGCCGCACTCGACCATGAAGGACGACGGCGTTTTCGCGTAAAACGACGTCATCAGGTCGTTGGTGTGCCGTCCGAGCGTGACGCTGACCCGTTCCGGCTGGCTCAAGGCGACATCGTAGGACTGGCCGACATCGTCGAGCGAGAACAACTCCACCATCAGGTGATGCATGCCGTTGCGGCCGGTCTCGATCAAGGCGAGGCTGTGATGCCGCGCATTGATATGAAAGAAGCAGGCGCGAAACGGCTTCTGCATGTAGTCGCTGAGCCGAAAGCCGAGCAAATCGACGTAGAACGGCATCACCGCATCGATATTTTCAACTGTCAGCACGGCGTGACCGAGGCCGAGAGGACCGGTGCGGAAGCCGGAAATGGAGCGGCCGGGGCTGAACGGCGTCTCGTCGATCTCAGCGCCGTAAAATGTCTCGAGGCGATTGCCGGCGGGATCCCGGAACGAAATCAGACCGCCAACGCGCCTGAGATCCGCGAGCGCTTTTGGTTCGGCGACAACCTCGATCTCGGCTCGTTCCAGCCGGGCCGCCAGTCCGTCCAGGGCCGCCGCATCGGCAACCTCCCAGCCGAAGAAGCGCTCGCCTTCCGCCATCGAGCGGTCGATGACAATGCGCTGCTTGCGGTCGTCCATGCGGAATGCGAGCAGGGAAGGACCGCGCTCGACTGCCTGCAGGCCGACCAGTCCGGTCCCGAACTGCCGCCAGTCGTCGAGAGCGCTTGATCCGAACCCGACATATCCCAGAGCCTGCAACGGCATCGCGCGCCTCCGCTTCCAGCAAATCCCGGCGAGGACTTCAGTGTGTTTGGCTGAATCCTACGCATTTTTTCCGGGAATCAATACCAAAAGATCGATCGCAACCCGAGCGGCGTCTGCGCGGCCATCATGTCATTGCGGGCAACACGGGCTCTTCCCGCTTTGCTGGACCGGCGGGCAGGGCACGGACCCGAACGAACAAAACACGCAGCAATCGCCGGCCAACGGCTTGAGCTTCTGTCCACAGCCTTTGCAGGCATGGAAGAACTGACAGGCATCGGTCGGCATCTGTTCGATGGACTGAAAACCGCATTGCGGACATGTAAGGACGGATTCGAGCTGCATCGCAATTCTTCGTCGTCTGTGATTTGATGGAGTATAGTCGAATAACGGCGTGAGAGGTTCAAATCTGTAATCCAGGCATAGACCGCAGAAAACGGGGCAGCAGCGTTGCTTTAACCCGTTGCGGGACTACTGGCAGAGGCACCCCCCTGAGACGTTCTCAGCGATATCGTCCCTTGACGTATCCGTTCCGGCATGGTGTCTACCGCGCCATGAACACCGTCATCCGCGAGAGCCGTCTCTGGTGGCCCACCTTCTAAAGGTGGCCGGTGCGATTTCATTTTCTTCAATCGTCAGAGGCCGTCATCGCAGCGCGACGGCCTTTTCGTTTGTCCTGTGTGGCGTTTCCTCGGCAAGTTTCGTAAGAGGATCACATGAACAGGACAGCCTTCTCCCTGCCGGCTCACAGCGAGTACCACACCCATCGCGGGCTTTTGGTGTCGCGGTCGGTGGAGCAGTTCACCGGCGACGCCAAAAGGCTCGACGACCTGATCGACCTCTTGGATCGCCGCCGCGGCGTGGTGCTGTCGTCGGGCACCACGGTGCCGGGCCGCTATGAGAGCTTTGATCTCGGCTTTTCCGACCCGCCGCTGCAGCTGGAAACCGCTCGCTCCGACTTTTCGCTCCGGGCCTTGAACGAGCGCGGCCGGGTCCTGATCGCGTTCCTCGGCGACGTCCTGCGCGAGCCCTGCGTCGTCATCACGAAGAAAGACCCGACACGGCTCGCCGGTCATATCGTCCGCGGGGCGGCGCCGGTCGATGAAGACCAGCGCACCCGGCGCGCCAGCATGATGTCGCTGGTGCGCGACCTGGTGGCGTCGCTCGGCGCCAATGATGATCCGCTGCTCGGCCTGTTCGGCGCGTTCGCCTACGATCTCGTGTTCCAGATCGAGGATCTCGTGCAGAAGCGCGCGCGGGAGAGCGACCAGCGCGACATCGTACTTTACGTGCCGGATCGCCTGCTGGCCTATGATCGCGCCACCGGGCGCGGCGTGGTGCTGAGCTACGATTTTGCCTGGAAGGGGGCGTCCACGGCGGGTCTGCCGCGCACCACCGCCGAAAGCGTCTATGCGAAGACGCCGCGGCAGGGATTTTCCGATCACGCTTCCGGCGAGTATCAGGCCACGGTGGAAACCGCGCGCGCGGCGTTCGCGCGCGGCGATCTGTTCGAGGCGGTGCCGGGGCAATTATTCGCCGAACCCTGCGAGCGCTCGCCGGCGGAAGTGTTCCAGCGGTTGTGCCGGATCAATCCGTCGCCCTATGGCGCCCTGATGAATCTCGGCGACGGGGAATTTCTGGTGTCGGCGTCGCCGGAGATGTTCGTGCGCTGCGACGGCCGGCGGGTCGAGACCTGCCCGATTTCCGGCACCATCGCGCGCGGCGTCGATGCGATCGGGGACGCCGAGCAGATCAGGCAATTGCTGAATTCCGAGAAGGACGAATTCGAACTCAACATGTGCACCGACGTCGACCGCAACGACAAGGCGCGCGTCTGCGTGCCCGGCACCATCAAGGTGCTGGCGCGGCGGCAGATCGAAACCTATTCGAAACTGTTTCACACCGTCGATCATGTTGAAGGCATGCTGCGGCCGGGCTTCGACTCGCTCGATGCGTTCCTGACCCACGCCTGGGCGGTGACGGTGACCGGCGCGCCGAAATTATGGGCGATGCAGTTCGTCGAGGATCACGAGCGATCGTCGCGGCGCTGGTATGCCGGCGCGATCGGCGCGGTGAATTTCGACGGCAGCATCAATACCGGGCTCACTATTCGCACCATCCGGATGAAGGACGGCCTGGCCGAGGTGCGGGTCGGCGCGACCTGCCTGTTCGATTCGGATCCCGCCGCCGAGGACCGCGAATGCCAGGTCAAGGCCGCAGCATTGTTTCAGGCATTGCGCGGCGATCCGCCGAAGCCGCTGTCGGCGTTCGCGCCGGATGCCACGGGATCGGGCAAGCGGGTACTGCTGATCGATCACGACGACAGTTTCGTACACATGCTGGCGGACTATTTCCGGCAGGTCGGCGCCGCCGTCACCGTGGTCAGGCATGTCCACGCGCAGCAGATGCTCGACGCGCAAAACTACGACCTGTTGGTGCTGTCGCCGGGGCCGGGGCGGCCGGAAGATTTCGGCATTGCCAAAACCATCGAGGCCGCACTCGGCAAGCAGCTGCCGATCTTCGGCGTCTGCCTCGGGGTGCAGGCGATCGGCGAGTATTTTGGCGGCCAACTCGGCCAACTCGGCCAGCCCGCGCATGGGCGGCCGTCGCGGGTTCAGGTGCGCGGCGGCCGGTTGATGCGGAATTTGCCCAATGAGATCGTGATCGGCCGCTACCATTCGCTGTATGTTGAGGGCGATAGCATGCCCGACGTGCTTGCGGTGACGGCGAGCACCGAAGACGGCGTGGCGATGGCGATCGAGCACAAAACCCTGCCGGTCGGCGGCGTGCAGTTTCACCCGGAGTCCCTGATGTCGCTCGGCGGCGAAGTTGGCCTGCGCATTGTGGAGAACGCGTTCCGGCTTGGCGTACCGATCAATGGATGATGGCGAACAGACACCTGAAAGAGACACCGATGACTTTTGAGCACGATTTGAAGGCTGCCGTCCGCACCATTCCGGATTATCCGAAGCCGGGTATCCTGTTTCGCGACATCACGACGCTGCTCGGCGACGCGCGATCGTTTCGCCGCGCGGTGGATGAACTGGTGCAGCCATGGGCCGGCAACAAGATCGACAAGGTGGCCGGCATCGAGGCGCGAGGCTTCATTCTCGGCGGCGCGGTGGCGCACCAGGTCTCCGCCGGTTTCGTGCCGATCCGCAAGAAGGGCAAGCTGCCGCACACCACCGTGCGTATCGCCTACTCGCTGGAATACGGCATCGATGAAATGGAGATGCACGCCGACGCCATTCATCCCGGCGAGCGTGTGATCCTGGTCGACGACCTGATCGCCACCGGCGGCACGGCGGAGGGCGCGGTCAAGCTGATGCGCCAGATCGGCGCCAATGTGGTCGCGGCCTGCTTCATCATCGATCTGCCGGACCTCGGCGGTGCAGCGAAATTACGCGCGATGGATGTGCCGGTACGCACCTTGATGGCGTTCGACGGGCATTGAGAATTCTCGCCTCGCTCGACCCGGGAACCTCACGACCTCTGCAAAATCAGGTTCAACTCGAGTTCGCGAAAGCTGAGGTAGTTCCTGCGAATCCATTGATGCAGCTCGGTCGATGAATCCTTCTCGTGGCGAAGGTAGCTGGTAAACGAGAACGTCAGCCGGTCGATATAGGTCTTGAGGAATACCGGCAAGGCGGCGATGCGAAGCACGCGGCCGTGCGAAAACGCAGGCGGCAACTCGCCGCGCACCACATGCTCGTTATCGATGGTCACAAGCGCGGTTGCTGGAATTTGTTGCTGCAGCATCGGATAGCTTCGCGCCGAGACGCGGTCGGTATCGGCGACGAACAGGATGACCGGTGCGACGCCGCGCCGCGCCGCCTCCTTCATGAATCCGATTTCCTCGGACATCTTGAAGAATTCGTCGAACGCGTGAAAGCCGAGATCGATCACCTTGGAGACGCCGTCGTCGACGATCAGGCGGTCCATCAGCGCCATCTTCCCGAAGGTATCGTCGACCTCGGCGGTCTCGGTGATTTTTGGCAGATAATCGAGCAGCGAGGGCTCTTTCAGATTGATGTCGAACGCGGCCACCGTGCCGTCTTTCAGCAGCAGAAATTCGCTGAGCAGCCGCGCGATCAGCGTCTTGCCGACCAGCGGACGGGGCGAGCAGATGATATAGACAGGCGTACGGCGCATCGGCGCTATATCAGGCGAATTTGGCGCCCAATCCAGCCCAATTACATTCGGCCGGCAATTATTTTTCGCCGCGCGCGCTCGGTTTGCTGGAGCCGCCGACCAGGTCGGTCAGCTTGATGCGGTCGAATTCGCTCCAGACGTTGGCCAGCCAGTGGCGGACATAGCCGCGCAGCACGAACGAATAGTTTGCGGCTTCGTCCTGCATGCCCTTGTTGGCGACGAATTTGAGGAACGGCACGGATGCCACCTCGACCTGCTCGTAGGCCATTTCGTTGAGCTTGGGGATGGTGAGCTCGGTGGCGTCCTTGATGCGGTGGAAATAGGAATTGTAGGTCGCCTGGTCCCATTCGAAAAAGCTGGTGTTGTTGATGAAATTCTTGACCAGGAAATATTTCGCGCCCTGCATGAAGTTCGCGGTCTCGGCGATCTCGTCCAGCGAGGCGATCGAGGGCCCCAGGATGTGAAACACGGCAAAGGTGATCTGTCCGGTCTTTGCGGCATCGAGAAAACCGATATCGCGCAGCGAGGCCAGTGCCGGCGACAGCAGGCCGGCGCGGACGTCGATCACGGTGACCGAGGGGCTGGACGAGTTCAGCGTATCGAAAATCTTCATCTGATCCGACGTCGTCGTCATGTCGACGATCTCGGTGAGGTCGGGATGGAAGCGCTTCAGGGTGCCGCGCGGCGATTCGGTATCGAATGCGCGGGTGGGTACGTTGTTGGCACTGAAATAATCAAGCAGGGTACGCGACACGGTGGTCTTGCCGACCCCGCCCTTGTCAGCGCCTACCACAATCACTACCGGCTTCGCCATGAATTGCCCTTATGCCCTTCGAATCCCGATCATCAAGGGATACGCATGCGATCGGAAAATCCCCATCCTTGCTTTGGGCGCGAACATGGCAGAAACAAGGGGGAATTCAATTCATTAGGCGGCCGGTTAGGGTTAATCCTGCCGGTGTCGTTAATGCTGCAAGCGCCGTCCGAAGCCGCATTTTCGGGGCGAAATGCCCGATGCTGCAGCAAAATCGCCGTCATATTCACGCGGGTGTCCGGTATGCCGCGGCAATCCGGTTCCACCGTTCCGCTCGGGGATGCTGGCTGGTCCGCCGGAGCCTGTCACCGGAAAGCGCCGCTCGCCGATCCGGTGACAGCCCGGGGCGCCATCGCTCTGCGCACGCCAAGGCCGGCCTAGCCGGACGTGCCCCACGGGCCGGCATGACTGCCCCACGGACCTTGAGAGGGTCCACGAGATGCGTCTTGCGAGGGACCGCGCGATGCACCGCCTGCATCGCTGTCAGAATCGCTGGCGCCGCCCCACGGGCCGGATGGCAGGGGTGGCGGAGCTTGACCGGCAGCCGGCCCCTGCGGCCGATCGTCCGGCTCCATATCCGACGGCAAGGCCAGAGGCCCGGGATCGTGTCCACCGGCGAATTTCACCAGCGCCTGCACCCGGGAATCCACCGATGGATGGGTCGCGAACAGGTCGGCAAAACCCTCGCGCGGATTGTCGACGCACAATTCCATCACCGCGGAGGTAGCACCGGGAAGCTCGCCGCGGTTCTCGATCTTGCGCAGCGCCGAGATCATGGCATCGGGGTTCTTTGTCAGTTCGACCGATCCGGCGTCGGCGAGCAGCTCGCGCGATCGCGACAGCGCCAGCCGGACCACTTGCGACAACAGCCACGCCAGCCCGATCAGCGCCGCCGCGACAATGATGACAATGACCGCGCCGCCGCCGGATCCCCGGTTTTCGCGGTCCGAGGAGGACGACGACGAAGACGACCATGACCGGCCGCGGCCGTAACCCCAGCCAAAGTTGGTGAAGCTGCGGAAAAACAGCTCGGCGAAGAAGCCGACCGCGCCGGCGATGATCACCGCGATCACCATCAGTTGCACGTCGCCGTTGCGGATGTGGGTGAGTTCGTGGCCCAGCACCGCCTCGATCTCCTGGTCGTTGAGCGCCTTCAACAGGCCGGTGGTGACAGTGACGGCATATTGCCGCTGGTTGAGCCCGGTCGCGTAGGCGTTCAGTGCGTCGCTATCGATCAGCTTCAGCTTCGGCATCGGAATGCCGCGCGAGATGCAGAGGTTTTCGAGCAGGTTGTAGAGCCGGGGCTGCTGCTGCCGGGTCACGTCCTCGCCGCCGGTCACGGCGTCGACGATCGATTGGTGAAAGAAATAGGCGATCACGATCCACAGCAAGGCTGCGCCCGTCGCCAACGGAAAGTCCTTCACGAGATCGCGCGAGGCCGCCGTCAGGTAGTAATCTGCAGACCTGCCGCTATCGATCATCACTTCAGCGATCAGCGCACCGGCATAGACCATGACATAGACCAGAACGAACAGCCCGGCGAGCAGCAGCATCGAACGGAATTTGTTCGATGCGATGTGCGTGTAAAGACCATACGCGGCCATGTTGCGCCGTTCTGCTAGAGGCGGTCATTCCGGGACGTCGCGAAGCGGCGAGCTCCGGAAGGGCTGAAAGCGGCGGGCGTCACCTCAGAACTTCACCGTCGGCGCGGTTTCGACTTCGGTGCGGGTGGCGCCGAGATCGAAGAAATCCTTGCGGGTGAAGCCGAACATTCCGGCAAACAACGCCGCCGGCATCTGCTGGATGCCGGTGTTGTATTCCTGAACCGCGTTGTTGAAGAAGCGGCGGCTGGCGGCGATCTTATTCTCAAGATCGGACAATTCGCCTGCCAGTTGCTGGAAGTTGGCATTGGCCTTGAGATCCGGATAGGCCTCGGACAGCGCGATCAGCTTGCCGAGCGCGCCGCTCAACTGGTTTTCGGCAGCCGCAACCTGTCCTGGTCCCTGCGCGGAGATCGCAGCACTGCGGGCCTTGATGACGTCATCGAGCGTACCGCGCTCGTGCGCGGCGTAGCCCTTCACGGTCTCAACCAGGTTGGGCACGAGGTCGTGGCGCTGCTTGAGCTGCACGTCGATGTCGGCGAAAGCCTGGCTCACGCGCTGACCGAGCGCGACCAGCCGATTGTAGGCGGCAAGAGCGAAAAGCACGAGAATGACGATAACGCCGAGAACGATCCAGCCGGACGACATGGCAAGTGACTCCTGGTGAGATACCGAATGCGGGTAACATAAGCGAAAAAAGCCCCGCGCGGCAGCCGCTACGAGGTCGATATCTCCTTGGTCGGGCGCAAGGCGGGATAAGTTCAAGCGATAAAGGCTGCTACGTGTACCGGACGCGATGCGGTGCGTAGCGCCGCTTCGCAGAGCCGGGACCCAGCCTCATGCCAGGACAAGGTGGGCCCCGGATCACCAGCGCACCACGCTGCAAGTGCGACCCGCTGCGCAGCACCCGGGGTACGGAGGCCGGGCGATCAGCCTTCTTCCATCACCGCATCGCCCCACCGCCAGCGCCGGGCGCGGGCATAGTCCGCCTTGGCGCGGCGGGGCACTTTTGAAATGACGAGACCGCGCGAGGTGCAGAGCTTCGCTGTCACCTCGACCTTGGTCACATCGGGTTGCGCCAGCACGCGGGCGGGATACGGCATGGCCGGTGCGCGCGTCAGCGCGACATAGGCGAATTTCTCGTCCTCGAAGGGAAGCTCGGCTCCCTTGACCTGCTTGTGCACGCGCGAGCGCGGCAGGCGCTGGGTGAAATGACACCAGTCCGGCGGCGTGAGTGGACATTTGCCGTCGTGCGGGCAGGGGGCTGCGACATGCGCGCCTGACGCGATCAGTTGCTCCCGCAGCGCGATGATTCTCGCAGTGCCGGCCGGCGTGCCCGGCTCGACGACCAAGAGCGTCGCGCGGGTCTTTGCCCACATCAGCTCAGTGAGCGTTTTTAGTTCGGCGCTATCGATCTCGCCGATCATGTAGCTCGCCACCACGAGATCGGCCGGCTCGGCATCTGCCAGCGCGTCGCGGGCCTCGCCGCGTTGGTAGGTCATCTCGCGCAGGCGGATATTGTCGCGGCCGAGATCGAGCGCCAGCGCGCGCAAGGCGGCATTGGCGTCCAGCAGGCTGAAGCTTCGCAGCGAGGAAAATGCCTCGGCCGCGGCCCATGTCGCGGTTCCCGGCCCGGCGCCAACATCGAGCAGGCTTGCCGGCGCGAAATCGGGCGTGATCTCGCAGAGCGCGTTCAGGCTTGCCGTGACCGCGGCATAGGTCGCGGGCATCCGCGCCAGCGCATAGGCGAGCGCATCGGTCTCCGACCGGATCGCGCTGGAGCCGCCGCCGCCGCGATAGGTCTGCGAGATGCTGGCGGCGCGCACGGCCGCATCGCCGCGCGACAGGCCACGAAGCCGGGCGTCGAGCGCTGCCTTCAGTTCGGCAGGAAGGTCGGGAGCGGTCATCTTTCTTCACCCTCCAGGGGAGGGTCGGAGACGCTCACGCCACGTGCTGGTCGAGAATCTTCACCGCGTCTTCGAGATCGACCGACACCAGTTGCGACACGCCGCGTTCGGCCATGGTGACGCCGAACAGCCGGTTCATCCGCGCCATGGTGATCGGATTGTGGGTGATGATGATGAAGCGCGTCTCGGTCGAGCCGGTCATCTCGTGCAGCAGATTGCAGAACCGTTCCACATTGTGATCGTCGAGCGGCGCGTCGACTTCGTCCAGCACGCAGATCGGCGAAGGATTGGTCAGGAACACCGCGAAGATCAGCGCCAGCGCCGTCAGCGCCTGCTCGCCGCCGGAGAGCAGCGACAGGGTCTGCGGCTTCTTGCCCGGCGGCTTGGCGATGATTTCAAGCCCGGCCTCCAGCGGATCGTCGCTCTCGATCAGGTGGAGCGCCGCTTCGCCGCCGCCGAACAGCTCGACGAACAGCCGCTTGAAGTGGTTGTTGACGGTCTCGAACGAGGTCAACAGCCGCTCGCGGGCCTCGCGGTTAAGGCTCTGGATGCCCTGGCGCAGCCGCTTGATGGCTTCCACCAGATCGTCGCGTTCGGTGGTGAGCGAGGTATGCTGGACTTCGACCTCGCGCAGTTCTTCCTCGGCGCGCAGATTGACCGCACCGAGCCGCTCGCGGTCGCGGCGCAGTTTTTCGAGATTTTCCTCGATCTCCGACAGCGGCGGCAATTCCGTGTCGGGCCGAATCTCGGCGAGCGCGGCCACGCCCTGCGGCTCGACTTCCAGCATGTCGTGGATTTCGCGCTCGATATCGACCAGGCGGCGCTTCGCGCCATCCATCCGCTCTTCGGCGCGGGCGCAGGTTTCGCGGGCGCTCGACAGCGCTTCGAGTGAAGCCTTGGCGGCGCGGTCGGTCTCCGCCATCACGTTCTCGGCCGCCGCCAGCGCGTCGGCGGCGACGCGGCGGGCGCTTTCGGCCGATTCGATTTCGCTGATCAGCGCGCGGCGCTTTTCCGCGAACAGTGCCGGCGCATTGTCGAGTTCGGCGCGCTCGGCCGTGACCTCGGTGACGCGGGCCTCGATGGTGGCGATTTGCGAGGCCGCACTCTGCCGGCGGTTTTGCCACTCGCTTCGCTCGGCCAAAATCGCCTGCAACCGGCGGTCCGCCAGTTCGGCCTCGCGCGCCAGCGCCTGCGCTTCGGCCCGCACTTGGGCGGCGAGCCGGCGATGGCCGTCGATGTCGGTGCGAACGGCGGCGAGCCGGGTTTCGGTGTCGAGGCTGGGCGGCAATTCGGCCAGCGACGCGGTGGCACTCTCATGCGCGGCATGGGCCTCGGCACGGTCGGCATTGAGGCGGCTGTGGGCTTCGGTCAGCGCCGACTTCCGCGCGGCGTGGCGATTGATCTCGCGCTCGGTATTGGCATGGCGTTCGCGCGCGGCGTCGGCCTCGCGCTGGGCGGCGCGCCATGCGTCGCGCGCCGAACTCTCGGCTGATGATGCGGACCTGAGTTCGGCCTCGGCGGTTTCCAGCGCCTGACGCTTGGCCGATGCATCGATGCGGGCCTGCTCAAGTTCGTTTTCGATGTCGACCAGCCGGGCACGCTCGGCCAGGCGCCGCGCCGCGCCGGTCGGCGCGTGCGCCGCGGCGACAAATCCGTCCCAGCGCCAGACGTCGCCTTCCGGCGATACCAGCCGTTGACCGGTCTTCAGTCGCGATACCAGCTCCGCGCCGCGCTCTTTGGCGACGACGCCGATCTGCGCGAGACGCCGCGCGAGTTCGGGGGGCGCCTCGACATGCACGCCAAGCGCCTCGACGCCCTCGGGCAGCGCGGGATCGCCTTCGGTGACGCCGACATTGGTCCAGCGCATCGGCGCCGACGGGTCGACCGGCGCGTCGAGATCGTCGCCCAAGGCTGCGCCAAGGGCCTTTTCATATCCCTTGGCGACGGTGACGCCGTCGATGATCGGCGGCCAGAGGTTTTTGGTTTCGCCATTGACGAGTTTCGAGATGGTGCGGGCTTCGGTTTCGAGCCGCTGCACGCGCTTGTCGGCTTCATTCAGCGGCGCGCGGGCGGCTTCCAGCCTCGAGCGCGCGGCGACGTGGGCGGCTTCGCTGCCCTGTGCCGCCGCCTCGGATTGCGCCAGGTTCTGCTGCGCGGTCGCCATCGCTTCCGCGAGCATGGCGAGGTCGCCGAGGCCGCTGGTTTCCTGCGCCAGCTTCTGCTCTTCGGTCTCGACGTTGACGATGTCCTGATCGAGCCGCGCCAGCCGATCGCGGTGGGTGCGGACGCTGGCCTCGAGCTGGTTTCGCTTGGCGGTGAGATCGGCGAGAACGGTGGTCAGCTCGGCAAACAGGCGCTCGGCGGCGGCCAAGGTCGTTTCAGCTTCGGACACCCGTTCATCGACGCCGCTGCGTTTTTCGACGCGCGATTTGATCTCGTCTTTCAATTCGGTGTCTTCCGCATCGAGCCGCTGCAGCGCCACCTCCGCGTCGGAGGCCTGCTGCTGCTCGCGCGCGATATCGGCCGAAAATTGCGTCAGCCGGCGGTCGAGCTCGGCAACGCGTTCGCGCGCGCGCTCTTCCTCGCGGTCGAGGGTTTCGCGCGCGTTGGTGAGCCGCTGCAGTCCGGCCGCGGCACGGGCCTCGGCTTCGCGCAATGCCGGCAGTTCGGAGGCGCGCACCGCCTGGATGCGGGCCGCCTCGGCCTGTTCGCGGGTGCGTTCGGCCATCTCGCGGACATTGAGGTCGTGGGTATGCGCGGCTTCGGCGACGTCGGAATGGGCCTCCAGCCAGCGCAGATGGAACAGCATGGCTTCGGCCTTGCGGACCTTGGCCGCGACCTCGCGGTAGCGGATCGCCTGCCGGGCCTGCTTCTTCAAGCCGTCGATCTGTCCGGCGAGCTGGCCGATGACGTCCTCGACGCGGGTAAGGTTGACTTCGGCGGCCTTGAGGCGCAATTCGGCCTCGTGGCGGCGGGCGTGAAGGCCGGCAACGCCGGCGGCGTCTTCCAGCACGCGGCGGCGCTGTTCCGGTTTGGCCTGAATGATCTCGCCGATCTTGCCCTGATGGACCAGTGCCGGCGATCGCGCGCCGGTGGCGGCATCCGCGAACAGGATCTGCACATCACGGGCGCGCACGTCGCGGCCGTTGATCCGATAGACCGAGCCGGCGTCGCGCTCGATCCGGCGCGAAATTTCCAGGATCTCCCGATCGTTCATCGCTGCCGGCGCGGTGCGATCGGAATTGTCGATGGTCATGACCACTTCGGCGTGGTTGCGCGAGGGGCGGTTGCCGGAACCGGCAAAGATCACCGCGTCCATATCGGCCGCGCGCAGCGATTTGTGCGAGGTCTCGCCCATCGCCCAGCGCAAGGCCTCGACCAGATTCGATTTGCCGCAGCCGTTGGGCCCGACCACGCCGGTCAGTCCGGCTTCGATCACGAAGTCGGTGGGTTCAACGAACGACTTGAAACCGTGAAGGCGAAGGCGCGTGAGTTTCATGGGCACGGTGCTCTGTTGGCAGGGCGCGAATCTCCCTGCCGGGACAATACCATAGAAGGCAATGTCGGTGTGTGGGCGAGTCGCGTTTTGCGGCTCCGATGGCAACGACAATGGCGACGCCGGAGCCGGAGGGCAACCATCGGTCGGGGCTTTTCCCAAGGCTTTTGCTTAGGTTACCCCGATGCCCATGTTGCGGCTGGAAAAAAACATCCCGGCAGGGTCGTCCCCGCCCGGGCTCGCCAACCGGAGACGATGGGCGCCACGAAGCGCCGCCGAATCAATCAGCTCTTCAGCAGCGCCTTGATTCGCTTGTCGAACTCCTCGAACGAGCTCTCGCCCTTGATCATCTCGCCGTTGATGAAGAAGGTCGGCGTCGAATTGACCTTCAGCACTTCGCCAGCGTACTTCTGATCGGCGCTGATCTTGTCCAGCAATGACTGGTCCTTGAGGCAATCCTCGACCGCCTGCTGGCTGAGGCCGGCCTGTTTGCCGATGCGGGTCAGGGTTTCGGTGGTGTTCTTCATCACCCAGTCGGCCTGCTGCTTGAACAGCATGTCGACGACAGCGAAATATTTCCCGGAATCGCCCTTGGCGATGCAGCGCGCCAGCATCGAACCCGCCGCGGCCTTGATGTCGAGCGGGAACTCGCGGAACACGTAACGTACCTTGCCGGTGTCGATATATTCCGACTTTATCTTTGGAAACACGTTTTCGGTGAAGGCCGCGCAATGCGGACAGGTCATGGAGGCGTATTCGGTGATCGTTACCGCGGCGTTGGCCGGACCAAGCGCCATATCCGGCAACGACACCGGCTTGGCGACTGCGGAAGCGTCTTGCGCCATCGCTTCGGCGATCAGGCGTAGCGGCGAGAACCCGGCAAGCAGGCTAAGTCCGGTCAGCGACAGGGCGGCGGTGAAAGCGCGGCGCGTGATAATCAACGGTTTGCTCCCGGATTGGCGCGTTCACGCCCAGAGGACCCAAAGAATGAGGCTGTTCGCTAGCTTGAAACCAAGATTGTGGCAATGGCGGGCCGGGATCGACCGACCTGGCGGGGGCCTCAATTTCGCTTGATCGAGGCGCCGAGCCGCGCCAGCGCAGCCCGCAATTCCTCGTCCTCGACCGCCGAAAGCGTCCCGGCGACCTCGGCCACCGCTTTCGGGTCCGGGGCGCGGGGAGGTGGAGGCCGATCCCGGCGCGACAGCGGGGCCTGCCGCAACGCCAGCCGACCCACCGCGCTCCAGCCAAAGAACCGGTTGACGCGCTGCAGGATAACGTCAGAGGCATGCTGGATTTCCAACGCCATCGGCCCCTCCACCCGCAACACCAGCGTGGCCGGTTCCTGCGGCTGGCCTTCCACCGGCCGCGGCCACTGGATCTTCAGGGGCTCGGAATGGGCGGATATTTCGGGGCCGGCGATCTCCGCCCAGCGCGTCACCAGCTCGCGCGCGGCGAATCCCTGCTTCGCATAGGCGTCTGAAAACACGTCGCTGAGCAGGACGGACAGCGGCCTGGCGCTGATCGGGCGGGGCTTGTTCATCGAGGGACGCTTTGCGTACATATCGGCATGAGTCTATCAGGCGCTGCAGTCAGACGAAAGCAAGCTTCGCGCGCGGATCGCGACCAGGCCGCCAGCGCACGTCCCGCGCTGCTGCTCGACTGGTACGACCGCAACCGCCGCCGGCTGCCATGGCGGCCGCCGCCTGGGGCACGGGCCGATCCCTATCGGGTCTGGCTGTCGGAGATCATGCTGCAGCAGACCGGCGTCAAAACCGTGGGGCCGTATTTTAAAAAATTTCTGGCGCGCTGGCCCGGCGTCGACGCGCTGGGCCGCGCCTCGCTCGATGACGTGCTGCGAATGTGGGCCGGGCTCGGCTATTATTCGCGCGCGCGCAATTTGCACGCCTGCGCGGTCACCGTGTTGCGCGATCATGGCGGCGTGTTTCCCGATAGCGAGGAAGGTTTGCGTGCCTTGCCGGGGATCGGGCCCTACACCGCGGCCGCGATCGCTGCGATCGCGTTCGGCCGCCGGACCATGCCGGTCGACGGCAATATCGAACGCGTGGTGTCGCGGTTGTTTGCGGTCGAGGAACCGCTGCCGCAGGCCAAGCCGCTGATCCAGCAATTGGCGACCACGCTGCTCGGTGAGTCGCGCGCCGGCGATAGCGCGCAGGCGTTGATGGACCTGGGCTCCTCGGTCTGCACGCCGAAAAAACCGGCCTGCGCGCTGTGTCCGCTGAACGATGGTTGCGTCGCGCGGGCGCGGGGCGATCAGGAGACCTATCCGCGCAAGGCGGCGAGGAAAACCGGCGCGCTGCGCCGGGGTGCCGCGTTCGTCGTCACGCGCGGAGATGAACTCTTGGTTCGTACCCGCGTCGAAAAGGGCCTGCTCGGCGGCATGACCGAAGTGCCGGGCTCGAACTGGCTCGCCGCGCAGGGCGACAAAGCCGCACTGGAACAGGCGCCGATGCTG
>JAJYAH010000704.1 GCA_021779635.1 Pseudomonadota bacterium
CGACTTGGCCCAAGCCATCTATACGCGTTCGGAATCGCACATGCGCGGCGCGATCCGCAGGTTGCCGAACGGCGTCTACTCTGCGGAGATGGTACTGGACGGCATCGATGCCGACATCACGCTCCGTGCGGCGGTGCATGTCCATGACGACAGCATTCACGTTGACTATGAGGGCACGTCCCCCCAGGTCGAATACGGTATCAATGTCGCGCCGCATTACCGCATCGCTCACAGTCTCTATGCGCTGAAGTGCCTGCTCGATCCGGTTTCGCCCAATAATGAGGGCTGTGCCCGCCCTTGCACCGATTCGGCACCGGAAGGATCCATCCTGAACCCGCGTGCCACAGCGGCGGGAGCGGCGCGCAACCTGGTGGGGCATACCATCCCCTCACTCATTTTTCGTGCCTTGGCCGACGTCCTCCCCGAACTCGTGCAAGCCGACAGCGGGGGGGCCCCGATTTGGGGGATAAACTGTACCGGAACACGACAGGACGGCACACCCTACAGCTCAATTCAGAACTTTCACGGCGGACAGGGAGGACGCTATCAGCTCGACGGCAACGACACGCTGTCCTTCCCTTCGAATTGCAAGGTCACGCCGGTTGAGATCTACGAACGTTCCGTTCCCGTCGTGATCGAGCGCAAGGAGCTGATCGCCGATTCGGGCGGCCCCGGGCGCTTCCGCGGCGGGCTGGCGCAGCGCGGCGTCATCCGCAACATCTCCGGGGCGCCGATGAACATCTATCTCAACACCGAACACGTTCGCCATCCGTGTTTCGGTCTGCTCGGCGGCAAGCCCGGGGCGCCGGGACGGGTCGAGCTCGGCAACACGCCGGTGCCGACGAAAGGGCGCGTGATCCTGGCGGACCGGCAGGCCCTGGTGATCGAAACGCCGGGCGGCGGCGGTTGGGGTGAACCGGCGGAACGAGACCGGTCGCTGGTGGAACGCGATCTGCACGATGGATTGGTGACCCAGGCCGGCGCTCGCCGGGACTATGGCTATGGTTGAACATGTCCTCGACGGAACAATTTCTGTCATCACCGGCGCCGGCGGAGGGCTCGGCCGAGCGACAGCGCGGCTGCTCGCCGCCGCAGGCAGCCACACGGCTCTGATCGGGCGAAGGTCGGACACTCTCGATGAGACAGCCGCCATGATCCGCGACGCTGGTGGCCTGTCGACGGCGTTTCCCGTCGACCTCGCCGAACCTTCCGATATCCGAATGGTATTTGCGGCCATCCGGGCGCAGCTCGGTCCCGTGGACACCCTCATCAACAATGCTGGCTCGGCTCCGCCGATCAAGAACATGCAGTGGATGCCGGACGACCAGTGGGACACGACGATCAACGTGAACCTCACCGCCGTCTACGTGGCCGTCAAATGTGTCCTGCCGGACATGCTGGCGCGCGGCGCCGGCACCATCGTCACCGTATCCTCTCTCGCCGCCCTGCGGCCAAACCTGCTGGGCGGCGCTCCTTACGGTGCCGCCAAAGCTGCGGTGCAGAACTTCATGGGCTATCTGCGAGCGACTTATCGCAACGAGGGTCTTCGCGCGACGACCATTCTGCCCGGTGAAATCAACACGCCGATCATGGACAGTCGCGCGCGCCCGCCGAGCCCCGCCGAGCGCGCTCGCATGCTGGACCCCGAGGATGTCGCGCGCATGATCCTGCTCGTCTGCGCGCTGCCGCCACGTGCCATGGTCGAAGACATCGCCATCGCGCCGAGCTTCCAGCGTGACCAGAGCGGCGACATCGCGATCAGCCGCGAACTCGGCCGCCCGCGCTGAGTGTTTTCCGAGAGAGATGACATGATCGTTCCGGGATTGGCAGACCGCCTCGAGGGGGTCGAGGAATCCGCCGCCACCGCGATGGCCGAAACGGCACGCCGGTTGCGCGCTGAAGGTGTTGAGGTCATCAGCCTGGCGGTCGGCGAGCCCGATTTTCCGACGCCGCCGCACGTGCTCGCGGCTGCGACCCTGGCGGCGGAAGGCGGCGATACCAGGTACCCCCCAGTCGCCGGGACGGCGGCGCTTAAGGCTGCCGTGCAGCGGAAATTTCGCCGCGACAATGGTCTCGATTATGCGCCGGACGAGATCCTCATCACCAACGGCGCCAAGCAGGCCATTTTCGACGCGTTCATGGCGACCTGCAACCCGGGCGACGAAGTCATCATTCCGACTCCGGCCTGGATCAGCTACCGGGACATGGCGAAATTTGCCGGAGCAAAGCCGGTGTTCGTGCCGTGCCCGCAGAATCACGGCTTCCGGCTTCAGGCGGCGGCGCTGGCGGTCGCCATCACGCCGCGAACGAAATGGTTGCTCCTGAATTTCCCGGGGAATCCAACCGGCGCAGCATGCTCCTGGGCGGACATGCAGGCTCTCACGGATGTCATGATGCGCCACCCGCATGTGTGGATCATGACCGACGACATCTACGAGCATCTGCTCTACGACGATGCCAGCTTCTGCACCGTGGCCCAGGTCGAGCCACGGCTGCGCGAACGGACGCTGACCGTCAACGGCGTATCGAAGGCCTATGCGATGATGGGTTGGCGCGTCGGGTTCTGCGGCGGGCCCCGGCGGCTCATCAGGGCGATGGAAAATGTCCAGGGCCAGTCCACGAATGGGATCTCGACGATCGGGCAGGCCGCGGCGGTGGCCGCCCTTGACGGCCCGCAGGATCTGTTGCGCGAGCGTGCGGCAACCTACCGCGCCCGCCGCGATGTCGTCGTCTCGCTGCTGAACGGTGTGCCCGGCCTCAGCTGCCACAAGCCCGAGGGCGCTTTTTACGTTTTTGTCAATGTCGCCGGCTGCCTTGAAAAAACCAGTGGAGGCGGACGTCGGATCGTAACCGATACGGATTTCGCGACCGCCCTGCTCGAGGAGAAGCACGTCGCGACGGTGCAGGGAGCTGCGTATGGGGCAAGTCCCTATGTGCGCCTGTCTTGTGCCACGGATGAGGCGTCGTTGCGCAAGGCGTGCGATCGGATCCGTGCGTTTTGCCTAGACCTGACCGCTGCGGGTTGAGACCGTGGCCGGTGAACGGACAACATCACCGTCGCTACGCACCGGGCGGCAGCCTTTGCTGATGATCAACGCTCATCGCGCGGCGTCTGACCCTCCGATCCATTGTTCGGTTGCGGAGCCGAACCAAACAATCTGTCAAAAGGATCTGCCATGAATGGAGCCAGATTGCGCGAGCGCCTTGCGATGGGCGAATCGCTTGCCATGCTAACGCCTCATCACGCGTCGTCAGGGCTGGCGGTCCGGCTGGTGGAACTCGGGGCCGATGCCATCTTTGTCGACTGCGAGCATGGGACATGGAGCTTCGAAGATGTTCGGCTGACCGCGCAGGCCATCCGCGGCGCGGGCGGGGCGGCCATTGTCCGGCCTCATTCACATGAGCGGCCGATCCTGATCCGCTATCTCAATGCCGGTGCCGATGGCTTGATGGTGCCGATGGTCGATACGGCGGACCAGGCGCGCGCCATTGTCGATGCTGTGCGTTACGCCTGCCCCACCGACCACGCGAAACGTCTCGTTATCGTGATGATCGAAACACTCGAGGCGCTTGATAACCTCGACGATCTCCTCGCGGTTGAAGGTGTCGACGTCTTTTTTGTCGGTCCCGGCGACCTGTCCCAGAACATGGGCCATCCGCCAGCGCCACCATTCGGGCAACCGCGGCCTCTGGCGGTGATGGAAAAGGTTGGATTTGCCATCGGCAAGATCCGCGCCGCCGGCAGGATCGCGGGTACGCTGGTGACCCTGGATGAACTGCCGGTCTGGCGACAGCACGGGGCGCAGTATTTCTACGTCCATTCCGATCCATTCCTGCGCATTGGGCTGACGAACATCACAACGGCGCTTGGACGGTAGGTCCAGGCAAGGCCTAAAAATCGTTCCCGATATTCGAACTCGGCAACCTCACGGGCGTTCGGGCATTGGTGACGGGCTCGTCGCCGTGCATCAGCGGCGCGATCGCGCGGTGCCCTGCCGGGCACGGTGGCCCCATCGTGGTCAGCGGCCGCAACCGAGACAAGTGCCCGCTGCCGCCGCAACATGGCAGGCGGCCGACAATCACGTGGCGCAGGCCCGTGTTGACGTGACCTCGTCCAATGCCACTGCGCTGCCAGCCGTCGTTGGCCTCGGCCGTGAGGGCCCGATCGACATCCGTGTCAACGATGCCGGCATGCAGTTCCGCACCGCGCTCGGAATTTTGCAGTCGAGCGGTGG
>JAJYAH010000705.1 GCA_021779635.1 Pseudomonadota bacterium
TGCGACCGCAAAATCGGATGATACGATCAACCGGAATCTGTTGCCGAATGTTTGCTTCCAGTGCCGAGATAACGCGATCGAGTTCGTCCGGTGTAGGGCGGCGATCACGCTCATCGCCTTTTCCGAAGAGCCCGAGACGCCCAAGAACAATCCGGGCGAGATCGATCGCGAGATTGGCGTGTCGTTGTCGGTTCATGGCGATCGATCCGCCGCTCGATATCGATGCCCCATTCCTCCGCGTCCTTTCGGCGGAGAAATGTCTCGTTGACATATTTCCCCTTTCGTTGGACTTGGACTCGCCAAGAGCCTGATTTTAGTCGGGTGATGGTTGCCACGCGTTTGCGCTGAGGCGTCGAAAAGCCGGAAAAAACGTCGCGTTATAGCGTAGAATAAAGTGCGCACGACGCGGTCTAACGATCTAAGTGTACTAAAAAATGTATATAAATCAATTACATAGATTTTCCGTCGCACCGATGATGGATTGGACCGACTGAACGAAAAAAGCGAAGCATGGTCAGCATTTAAGTGTGGTCATTCTCAATCATGCTGGACCAAATGCTGTACCGCTACTGTTCGGAGTTTCGATGACTAGGCGATTTTGCGCTCGTGAGTTTGTATCGCGGCAGAAGCGTAATGCAGCGTAGGGTTTTTGGTCCGCGTGAATTGCGGCTTCGTCGATTGAGAGGTCGTGTTACGTCGAGCTTCCATTAGGAATTATGCCGAAGACGTGCCGCGCCTTATTGCGTCCGAACGCGAAAAGGCCATTCAGCTCGGCTCGCGTAATGCTGGGCGCGTAGGGCAACCGGTCCGGGTCGTGATTACCTCCGTTGTCTAGAAAAAGGGCATGCACCCGTCCGGCGGACTGGTCGCCGCCATGCTTCCATGTGCCGTCAACAAACGCTTTGGGGTCTTCGCTCACCTCGATCAGGTAGCGCATTAGCGACATGGCATAATCCGCGCCGTTCTGGAGTTGCAAAAGATGTTCATCCATGCGGCGCGCCACTCGTTGGGTAATCGCAATTAACGTCGCAAGATCGTCAAGCATCGGCGGCTGCCGCTGCGTGAAGCGATCCAAAGCAGACACGATGTCTGTCTTGTTGAACTCTTCCGCGAACAACGGACCCGCCGCCTTCAGCGTCTTACGGATGGGAAGAGGCAACCCGAAGCGGTAATCGTGATGGACGAACCGGTTTCGCCACGTGACCAACAGATGCAGCGCCGCGACATACTGTAACGGGAGCGTCTTTGGGTAATGGTTCGCCAGCGCTTCAAATCGCTCGGCTACGGTCGGGCGCCGATCCTCTCCAGCTTTCCTCCGCCCATTTAGCACATCATCGAGCTTTGGAGACGCTAGCCCAGAAATGCGGGAGACAACACGCATGTACTGATCGAGCGCATCGACAACGGCGATCATGCAGCCTTTCAAAACAAAATTACGGCTGTCATCCCACTCCTTTTTCACGCTAGGCTTTGTCCACGGAACGACCAGTCCTTTCGGCCGAATTGGCGTATTGGATTTAAGCGTTTCAAGCGCCACCAATAGGGTATTGAGATGACGGTTTGCGTCTCCAGCGGTCCGCCGAAAGGCGATCAGCGCTGGTGTGAGCTCAAAGCCGATGGTTTGATCTTGCTTCGCGGCAGGCGACGACGTTTTTTGTGTCTTCACCATCATCACGATCCCCGGCAAAGGCCGCATATCGGCCGCAGCGAACGTATCCCGCACGGCATTTAGTGTAGAAACGCAACCTTCGACTCGGCCACAGGCCTAGTCTTCGGAGCAAACCGCCGGCTGGCCCACACCACAGCGCCTTTCGGCTGGACGAAGCACTCTCACGATGTGGCAACGCGATAGGTCAACACGGCTTATTGCGCAGCTGAAAGCCGAGCGCCAAATTAGTCCTCACCCTGTCGCGTTCCTGTTGATCAGTTGTCGGAAAGTTTCGGCCACCCGCAAGAAACGAGCCGATTGGCCACCGAATAGACCGGAGGCCAGAAGTGGCCAGCTGCTTCCTGCTGCCGTGGCCTCTTCAATGAGTGTATTAATCGGACTGTTCGAGCGGCGTTGCTTGTAAACGAACCGCCCGAATGGACCCCACACGTCTCCTTCGCCCTTCGGGTCGCGCAAGTCCGCGAAGGCGAGGGCCAATAGCACCTCAAAGCGGTCGAAGAGCGGTTCGAAACTGCCACCCAGGAAGAGAAGTCGATCGAGCGGCTCCCGTAAGATTGCCAAAAGATGCTCGCTACGCGGAAACCGGTCGCGGCCGCGTCCCGGTATCACCTTAAAATTCTGATCTATCTCAACCAGCGGACTCATCACGGCGTTGACCAGCGCTTGCGACGTCGGGTGCGGTTCCACTTGCACCAGGGGTGTGAAGACAGCATTCAACACGTCGAAGCGTTGCCCTGACAACGCGGCGATACCCGCAGCATAGATAAGAACGGCCAAGGGATACCAACGCAGGTGCAGAAGAACGGTCAGGCCGCCAGCGGACGGTATCGTTTCGATCAGGCGCGAGAGAATTTTTTCAAGCTGGTTTCTGCCTTCCGCGTCGCCCCACCGCCCGGTGAGGATCACAATATCCAAAAGGTCGCGAACTGCGTTGTCATAAGCCGCTAGACGTTTGACCAAATCCTCGTTCGTGAGGTTGCCGGAAAGAGGGAAATGTTGTGCCGAGAGCCTATCGAGCGCGACTCGCAAATGCTCGTTCACGAAGTCATCGAAGGCAATGCGATGCCGTGGTTCCGTCAACAACTCCTTCGCGCGTTCGGCGACGGTCGTTTTGTCATTCTCAGCCATAGGCTCAGTCCCGCTGCAACGGCTCGATGAAAAGTTCCCAATAGAATTCTGCCCCGCCTTCCATGCTCAGTTTGCTGTCGTCCCGATCCCCACGGCGCAACATGCTCATTCCGAGCGGCTTCAAGTAGAGTTGTTGGTTGTCATGCTCCACCGATAGGCTCTCGTTGTAGCTGCCATTCTCGGCAGAGTCGTTGTGGGAGTAGGTAATGCCGCGTCCAAGGCCCATACCGTTGCCGAGGCGGATCGCGCAACGTGCTACCGCTTGGCCATCCCGATAGGCTACCGCCGTTAAACAGTTGCCATCCACCCGCCGAAACCGGCCGTCGATTTCCGAATTTCGCGCGTGCAGTTCAGTGAGCGAACCTTCAAAATACCGGGCAATGTAATCGAAGGCCTCGTGCAGGAAGGTGTCCTTGTCCTGCTCACTGAAGTGCTTGGCCACCCGCAAGTTGCTGGAGCGCGGTCCAGTCGCCGGCGGGCTTGCGGCCCGACCCGGACGCGGAGCGCGGGGCCGCACATCGGCCCGAGTAGCGCTGCTCTTGGCGAGCGCGCCCTTGATCGCTTTCACGACTTCAAGGAAGGCTTCGTCGATGTTGGGCCACAGCGTGACGGGTTTGCCATCCCTGGGCGTTGCAAGCAACCCGCCAAACGGCATGTCATGCCAATCGCACGGGCGCAGGATCACCGGAATGACCACGCATCCGCCTTCGCGGTGCCGGACCAGCGCGCGGCTCATCTCCTTCTCGTAGCAATAATCCGAGGCGATGAAGTCAGGGCTCACCAAGAGCAAAACGACTTCCGCTTCTTCGAGATGCGAGTCGATGGCACTTGCGAAGTCGTCACCGGCGGCGATCCGCCGGTCATGCCAGATTGTAATGAATCCCTGCCGGCGCAGCGCCGCCAGGTGGGTTTCAAGTTGAGCGCGAAGCTCTTCGTCGCGGTGACTGTATGAAAGAAACAAGCTGGCCATGCTAAGTCCGGCTTTTTGTGCGCGCGTGAGGATTGCTCACCGGCATACCACGCGGGAATTGCATTGGTCGATCGGGATCAGGCGCAGCCGCGGTCCGCTGCGTGTATCTGTTAGCAGTCCATCCCCAGGATACATGAGTTGTAGCCCGGCGTCAGACGAAGCGTTGCGCATGTCCGCAAGGTCCGATTAGAACGTCGCTAGGCGATCGAGAGCAAGATCTATAAGCCGGTCATCGAACAGCTTCTGCTTTCGGGCTGCCGACTTCTCGTCGCCCGCCCAGGTTTTCAGAGCAACTTGGATCGACTCCCGATCTGGGGCCACGCCGTCCTGCTGCAAGAGCCAGTCAATCGTGGCCAGTAGCTCCATGCCCAATGGAGACTCGAACCCATCGATCAATTTCGCCGTGGCCTCGAGCGCTGGAACGAATGTCTTCGCTTCTCCCGACCCGAGATAGGCGGCCACCTTGT
>JAJYAH010000706.1 GCA_021779635.1 Pseudomonadota bacterium
GGCGGGAACGCCGCCGCAATCTTCCGGGAAGCCCAGCGCCAGCAGCCCTATTGCGGCCGCCTTGGCATAGAGCTCCCTGGGAAATTCGCCGGCTTCATCCCACTGGCTGGCGTAGGGTTCGATCTCGCGCGAAACAAAGCTGCGCATCACGTCGCGAAATGCTTCGTGATCCCTGGTATAAAACGGGCTCTGCGCCCGGGTGCGCTCCAGCATCGTCTTCTCCCGCTTAAATCATCATGGCCCGTGTCGGCTGGAGCACACTTGCGTCGAGTGGCTGGCGCAGAACGGGGATAGCACAACCAAGCCGCGCCCCGAGGCGCTTCTCTCCTCCATCCCCCGCCTTGCGGCCGTGAAACGGCGGTGATTGAAACACCCGCTCGGCGTTGTAGGCAAACAGAATAAGCGGGACCTGATCCTGCTCCCTTTTCCTGGCTCTTTTAAGCGGCGGCGACGAGCTCCCAGCTACCGGATGACGAAGGAATCACTTAGTGTTTCCGCGGGTTGAGGTGAAATACGCCAATGATCCCTCGCGAAGGCCACGCTGAACCCGCGAAATCTCGCGCTAAGGGCATCGGCAAACCTGCGGTGCTCTACGAAGCCGGCGTTCGCCATTTGCGGGCCGGCGCACATCTCGATGCCCAGCTTTGTTGCCAGCAGGCTCTGGCGATGGATCCCCATCACGCGGACACGATGCACCTGATGGGTTTGATAACGCTCCAAGCCGACCGATACGATCTCGCCGTCGAGTGGATATCGCGGGCGATCAAGCAAGAGCCTAAACCGGAATATCTTACGAGCCTCGGAAATACGCTGCTAAAACAGGGTCGACGCGAGGAAGCCCTCAAGACCTTCGATAAGGCCGTCCAACTCAGGCCCGATAGTGCCGAGTTATGGAAAAATCTCGGCGATGTCCTTCAGAAACTGGAGCGACCGGATGAGGCGCTTCTAAGCTTTGAGCATGCGCTCAAGCTCGATCCGCACAACTCCGAGGCCGCAGACAAGAGTGCGTCTCTCCTTTCCGAGTTGAGCCGGTTGAGATAGCCGTCAGCTCTTAATGTCTGCTTCTTGTCATCGCGTCGCATTGGCTGTGAGCCAGTCACTTCCGGTTTGCACCCAACTCCGGACACGTCGCCGCGGCGCATTAACAGACGCTATGTGCCATTAGCAACATAGTTCAGCGCAGAATACATCTAGGCTTTCGGTCACCTCGAGGGCGGCCCTTGAACACCATCGAGCACGGTGCAGAAGCGATAGGCCATAATCAGATCAGTGGAATTTATAGTTAAGCGTTAGCGTCACGGATTGGTTGGTGACCCGCTCTTGGGCGTTGAGGACGGCAGAACCAGAGACCGTCAACGGCCCCATCTGGTTGAATACGATGACCGGATCGACGATGGTGAAGTTCGCGGACCGCGCATAGGTGTAAGCAAAATCTAAGAACCAGTCGCCGAAAGCATAGGTGGTACCAACCTGCGCCGCGCCGCCCCACACCCAATTCTCATTAAATACGGTGGTCGGCTCGCTGGCGGGGAACGTCCCGCCTAACGACGAGGTGGCAAAGGGGATACCATTGATAAAATTGGTCTCGACGCCGAACAGGGCCGGACCGCCGCCAGCGTATAACGTAACGTTGCCGAATGCCCGGCCGATGGTGGCGATAAGCGAAAGCTGATGCTTGAGATTGATTTCCGCTGGGCTGATTGCCACGAACCCGGTGATAGGTCCGGTGAGTCCGGCCTGCGGTCCGCTCAGTACGGCGCCAGTCCCATTCTGTGGAATGCTCACGTTCTGCTTCGAGTCGAAGTTTGCGTATTTGTAGTTGAATTTGAGCCCGGCCACCCAGTCGCCGCCCGCAAACGGATGCATATAGCCGAGCTGAACATCTGGGGCGAAACCGGATTTGTTTCGGTTGAAGTCGAAAAAGGGGCCGCCCTCTTGCCCTTGGGCGATTAGCACTGGTCCATCGAATACATTGATGACGCCGGATACCCCCTGTAGCGATTGGTCGAAATGGGTCCAGTTATAGCTTCCGCCGACACCAATATAGAACCCGGACCAGTCCCAAACAGCAGGCGGCGGTGGCGGCGGAGCTTTGACGGCCATATCGGCGGCAAAGACCACACCGCTTGTTGCGACGATTAAACCACTCCCGCAAACAATGGAAATAAGTCGGCTGGCCATTTGACCACCTGTGACGGCTGGCCTCTCAACCAATTCTTATTGCCATTCGCGACGTTTGCAATTTGTAACCTATCCAAGAAGTGGCGCACCCTCAGATTTCCGGCCTGTGTTGCCCCGTAGCAACGTCCGCTGCGGGTCAAACTGAGAAGAACTCGGTCTGAGCAAATGTCTTCTCAGTTACCCCTGAAAGCGGACTTTGCTCGATGCGGTCGCCACTTCGGATGTGTGCCCCAGGCGACATCATTCGATCACCGCTTCGGTGCGGGCGAGGAGCTTCCGCAGAATAATGAGGCCGGGCGTCTTTGCCGGCCTGGAGCCCATCTGCGCCCGTGTCAGTGTGCTGCCTCTCCCGTAGGCGCGCGGCTAATCGTCGAAACCGACGAACACCGTCGCTTCCTCGACGGACTTTCGTTCGGACACCACCGCATTTGCCGGGAAGCTTTCATCCGGCCAGCCCAGCGCGATACTTTTCATGATGACCTGATCGTCAGCTATTCCGGCATGCTCACGCACCACCGGCGATTGCATGATGCCCTGGCTGTTGATCACGGCGCCCAGTCCGCGAGACCAGGCGGCATTGACCAGGGCGGTCGCCACAGCGCCGCAATCGAAGGGCGTATCGTCGCTGCCGTCCAGCACGCGGTCATAGGTCACGATCACGCATACCGGCGCATCGAATTGACGGAAGCCGCGCAGCACCCAGTCCTGGCGCATCTCCTTGTCGTCTCGCGCGATCCCCATGGCGGAGAACAATTGCTTGGCGACGCCCACCTGCCTCTCGCGGTGCTGACCTGCAAAAGGCTGACCGGTGCGAAACTCGCGCGACTGCGGCACGCCTGCCACCATCCGCTCGGTGTTGCCGGCGCGGATCCGATTTAACGGTTCGCCGGTGATGACGTAAAAATTCCAGGGCTGGGTGTTCATGGACGACGGAGCGCGTATCGCCAGACCGATGATTTCCTCAATCAGCGCCCTGGGCACCGGATCGGGTTTGTAACCGCGGATGCTCCGGCGGCCGAGGATAACGTCGTCAAACTGCATTTGTCTGGGATTCCCGGGATGACACATGAACTCGCTTTTATATTTGCGGTTTCCCGGCCTTCGCGCAAGATTGCTGTGAGGTTCGAATAGCGATCGTCACGTCGGGGCAGCCGATGATAGCCGGGGGGCTCATCCGGCCATTCTTGATCGCATTCGCTCGCGCTCCCCCATCGGTTGCTCTTGAAAGGACGATGACCGGGCACCTCACTCAGGCGCGGGTGGCGGCGCTTTTTCAACAACGTAATTTCCCGGATAGGTCAAGCGTGTCACTTTGACGGCCCAACCGCTCACGTCAGCTCTGCCGAACAGAAATGGACATTCTCAGCGGACGTCAGAGGGTCTCAAGAGGGGCCTAGGCGACATCGCAAGGTTTGCTTGAGATGAAAGATGCCGCCAACAGAAAACGGCTTCTGGTGACAGCGCTTTTAGCAGAAACGTATGTGGCGCTTAACAGAAGCGTAGGTGGCGCTTTTGATCAGCATTCCGATTGTCGGAACTCTGGCTGGGCTATTCTGTATGCGAAAAGCCCGTTCGACTTACAACTTGCTCGGATATCGCGTTAAGAACGTACCTTTTTCCGTGTTCTACACCATGTTGCAAAGTCGATACTTCGTGAGCCAATTTTGAGGGCAAACGGATTTTGCTGAAACGCTCCCCGAAGACTTGAAGGCACGCGTTAAGATCGTCTGTCGTCAGATCGCCTACGGAATTGCAAGTATCGTTCTCTGGGTCATCCTTGTGCTGTCCTTCGGCGCGTTAGCCGCCTATCTCAGGAGGCATACATGAGGTGCCCCGCAGGGAATGGCCGCATCAGGTCAGACGGTCCAGGTCCAGTCGATCGGGTAGTTGAAAATCGGGGTGAACGTCACGCCGACCGCCTCCATATCCCTGCGCCCGTCGACGACCATCTCCTTTAGTCGGTCCAACTGTGCCGCATGCTCGTCGGTGTCCCAGACACTAACTTGCACGATTGAGCCCTTTGGTGAGACGCCTGCATAGAAG
>JAJYAH010000707.1 GCA_021779635.1 Pseudomonadota bacterium
AATTTTGCGACTCTTCAGGGCAGCCTGATCAATCGAGCATCAGCCATTTTGGATTAATGTCATTTTTGCCATTATCGCTGCCTGTAGAAGAAGCTTTCCAAGCCCAACCCGGGACATCGAGGTCGAGCGCCGGGCCGACTGAGCAAACCCAGGCGACGAAGGTTGTGAAAATATCTCTCAATACGGCCGCAGGCGGTCAAGACGGGAAAATTCGGCGGCGCCTACGGGTTGACCCGCACCGATGCGAAGCGCCCGGTAAGTGCGCCGCCGCATTTTTCCGCTGCAATCCTGATGGCGCGCCGTTGTTCGCGCACCTTGTCGCGGATTTTCGGCAAGGTCACGTCTGGCTCACGCGTTTCGCTTTCGGCGCGCAGGCGCTCAAAGAGACTGCTGACGAGCCCTCGAAGCCGGAGATTCTCCGCCGCGAGATCCTTCATCTGCATCACCGCCGGAAGGTTGAGACCGCCGAACCGCCTCCGCCAACGGTAGAAAGTTCTCGGCGACACCGCTGCGATCCGGCAGATTTCGGCGACTGACACGCCAGTGCTCGCCTCATGGAGCAGATGAAGGATTTCGCTTTCAGTGAATTGGGACCGTCTCATCGGGATCGCCTCATGCAACTGCTGGCTCGGGACCACCCTCAATCGCAGCTCGCGGCGATCCCTTTCGCGGCCGCGCGAAGCTAGCATAAAGCGCTTGGCGCCCGAAGTACGCAAACTAGCAGGCGCGCCGATGGCTGGCGATGATCTCGGCTTGCCTGACACAGGACCGTCTGGTCTTGTTGCCTCTCCGCAATCTGGAGCGATCAATGTCACGCCGCCATGAAATTGCAGCCACGCCAGAAAATATGGTATGGGGATACCTCGACAGCGCCAGTCCACCCGTGCTGTCCGTGAACTCGGGCGACATCGTTACCTTGCACAGCTTTCCGGCCGGTGGAAAAGAAACGTTGCCTGACGATCTGGAAATTGTACCGGCCGACTACATGCGAGCGCTTGAGACGCTGCCGCACGGACCAGGCCCTCATTTCATCACCGGACCTGTCTATGTGAGGGGCGCCCAGGTTGGCGACGCGCTGCAGATCGACATTCTTGATGTGAAAATCCGACAGGACTGGGGGTTTGTCTCGATCTTGCCGCTGCTTGGGACGCTGCCCGACGAATTCACCGACTACGAGACAATCCATCCAGCGATCGATCGCGAACGCAATGTCTGCATTATGCCCTGGGGGACGGAGATTCCGCTAGATCCGTTTTTCGGCATCGTCGCTACAGCTCCGCCTCCTAGCTGGGGACGATGCGGCTCGCCCGTGCCACGCGCGTTCGGCGGCAACATGGACAACAAGGAGCTGCGCGCCGGTACGACACTCTATCTACCGGTGTTCAATGAAGGCGCCCTTTTTTTTGCGGGTGACGGGCATGCAGTCCAGGGCGATGGGGAAGTATGCATCACGGCGCTTGAAACAGGCGTGACCGGTACCTTTCGTCTCACCTTGCGAAAAGACATGGAATTAAACTGGCCGTTTGCCGAAAGCGCGACGCATCTGATGTCCATCGGATTGGACGAAGATCTCGACGATGCGGCCAAGCAGGCCGTGAGGGAGATGGTTAAACATGTCTGCGCACGCACCAATCTGACGCGCAACGAGGCTTATATGCTTTGCTCGCTCGCGGGCAACCTGCGCGTAACCCAGCTAGTTGACGGGAATAAGGGCATCCACATGCTTTTGCCAAAATCGCACCTTTGAGGACGAAATCGATTTCTAAGTGACGTTCGATAGGCTACGAGGTTCGTGCCCTCGGATCTGGCCCGTGATCAGGGATCTGCGATGGAAAAGCCGTGCGTACGGATCTACACCGACTACAAGAGTCCCTTTGCCTTCGTCGCCAACCAGGCGCTGTTCGAACTGGAAGAAAAGGAAGGCGTGAAGCTGGAGTGGCTGCCCTACACGCTCCGAATCCCGGAGTTCATGGGCACGGTCGAGGAGCGAACCCCGCACTTCTGGCGCAAGGTTCGTTACTCCTACATGGACGCCCGGCGCTATGCCAATGCGCAAGGCCTGACCATCAAGGGCCCACGGCGAATCTATGATGCCTTCTATGCAAGCGCCGGCATGCTTTTCGCCCAGCGTCACGGCATTTTCCGCGCCTACCACGATACGGTTTTCCGGCGCTTCTGGAACCACGAGCTGGAGCTCGACGAACTTCAGGAAATCAGCGGCGTGATTGCCGCGCTTGGCGGCTCGGCGCCGGCGTTCGAGGCCTATGTGAATGGTCCGGCGCGCGACGAGCACGACCGCATCGTCGCCGAGGCCGAATCGATCGGCGTGTTTGGCGTCCCGACGATGGTTTTCAACGGCGAACTGTTCTGGGGTAACGACCGCATTGCCCTTCTCACCGAACGCATCCGTGCGCCGGACACCATCCGGACCGCGCTCGGCAGCCGGCAACCCCGCTAATTCCTATCGGCCGCCGACTTCCCCGGATGCTGCGCAGCGCGTAAGCGGTGCGCTGCTGATCCGGGGTCCATGATCGGGAGCGACGAATGGGTCCCGGCTCTGCGGAGCAGCGTGAAGAACGCTGCGCCGCGTCCGGGACCCGGTACGTAATCTACTTCCCCTCCGCGGGATCGCGATGCACAGGGTCGATCCACAAAACCGTCTCCGGCTTTTCGACCGGCTCGATGTCGAGATTGATCGCGACCGCCTGGCCGTCGCTGCGGACCAGCACGCATTCAAGCACCTGGTCCGGACTGGCGTTGATCTCCTGATGCGGGACATAGGGCGGAATGAAAATGAAATCGCCGGGATTGGCTTCGGCCGTGAATTGCAGGTGCTCGCCCCAGCGCATTCGCGCCTTGCCCTTGACGACGTAGATGATGCTCTCGAGATGGCCGTGATGATGCGCGCCGGTCTTGGCGTCGGGCTTGATGGTCACGGTGCCAGCCCACAATTTCTGCGCGCCGACGCGCGCGAAATTGATCGCAGCCTTGCGGTCCATCCCGGCGGTCGAAGGCACGTTGGGATCGAGCTGGTCGCCGGGAATGATGCGGACACCATCGTGCTTCCAGCGCTGCGCGTCGCCATGATCGTGCGAATGATCGGCATGGGTATGATCGTGGGTACCTGTCATCGTGACGCTTTCCTGGGAATCCTGCCCGCGAAACTATCGAAAACCACGATCACAAACCAGATCGGAACAGGAACTTTCGGCGCATGGGAGGCTTGTCCCGGCAAGACTTAACCGTTCGAAGGAGAGTTCCCATGGGTGCAACGGCAGACAAGATCAAGGGCGCCACCAACGAGGCCATCGGCAAGGCAAAGCAGGGCGTCGGCGAAGCCACCGGTTCCGACCAGCTGAAGGGCGAAGGCGTCATTCAGGAGGTCAAAGGCAAGGGCCAGAAAGCGGTCGGCGACGCCAAGCAGGCCACCAAGGATGCCGTCAACAAGACCGCCGCTGCAGCGAACAAGAATCTTTGATCTCGGCTGCGATTCTGAATCCAAAGACCGGCCTGTTGGCCGGTCTTTTTAACTGCCCCGCACGCGGGGCGCGCATATCAGAAAGGCGCGGGTCACTAGCCCTTCACCCCGAGCAATTCGACATCGAATATCAGCGTCGCATTCGGCGGAATGACGCCGCCCGCGCCGCGGGCGCCGTAGCCCAGTTCGGGCGGAATGATCAGGGTGCGCTTGCCACCCACTTTCATGGAAGCGACGCCCTCGTCCCAGCCGGCAATCACTCTGTGCTGCCCGATCGGAAACTCGAACGGCTCGTTGCGATCGACCGACGAGTCGAACTTCTTGCCTTTCTTGCCGTCCTCATAGAGCCAGCCGGTGTAGTGCATGACGCATATCTGACCCGGCTTTGGCGCGGCACCGGTGCCGGCGACGCTGTCGATGATCTGCAGGCCTGAAGCTGTGGTCATGGTTTTTCCTGTGGTCTGAGCCGATGCGCCTGGCGGGATTGCCACGATAGCAACGCCGGCAATGGCTACGGCGATTGAAAGATTTCGAAACAAGCGTCGCATCTTTTTTAGCTTCCTTCGTCGATGAGGGCGGAGACCGCGGGCGCTGGAGGATTCGTTCAATAGCCGAGGGCGCAGCCGTCCTTGCGCGGATCGGAGCCGCCGGTCAGCGTGCCCTTGTCCCAGTCGATCCAGATCGCCTGACCGCCACCGAGCGGGGAAGGCACGCCGGTGGTCCGGTGCCCGAGCT